>JBNLFC010000418.1:0-3325 GCA_050305335.1 Leptospirales bacterium | reverse complement strand
TATCCCAATTCCATGGGGAGAGCAAAGACGCTTCTAAAAACCATTTTAACTGTTTTCATGATCCTGGTAGGAGCAGGCTCCATTGCAGTATGGAAGCTGAAGAAGGATCTGCACAAAAAGCCACCGGGATATGGACTCATTGACCATGCGTACTACGTCTGCTATAAACACAAACTGCTCTATGGCGGTATCATGGGCAAAGGTCCAACGAGTAGTTTTTCAGGAAAAGGAGAGCAGGATTGGTGTTACACAGAAGAGTGGGAAAAGATCAATCGACTTACCTTTGTTTATCTGGCCACAAAGTGGTACGATGTAGATTGGGAAAAGGACCCGGGAAAAAACTTCTGGCTGGCTGTGGATCGAACCCCCTGCAACCGTTTGAAAGCAAGTTTAATCCATCAGATCAAAGGGTTTCCGGAGGATAAAAAATGGAGCCTGGAAGACGTTGAGATGGAGTACCAGAAGGATCCAAATTCAGATATTGTTCAAAAAGTCCTTTGTCTGGAAAAACCCGAAGATGGCAAAAAAATTCTGAAATCCGTGCTGAAAAACAGTAATGTCACCCCCTTCCAGGAATTGGAGGCAGCGTCCGTTCTTGCGGCCTGGGACGAGCGGAGCGTTATAGACGCAATACGGAGACTCAGTAAGAACAGCTTTCCAATGACCAGCTCCAACGTAGAAGACTTTTATATAAAATCGTCTCTCCATCTACTGGGCCAACCTCTGACACCCGAACAACTGAATAAAAGATCGGTCTTTCGCCATTTAGAGGAAGACTTCGACGAGTGTTACTACAGTCAGACAAACCTTGCGAAGGAGTAGCAGCAGGTGAATTTCAGCAGACCGAAATGGAGGTCAGCTCTCTTTCCGGGCGACCATGTTTTCAAAAACTCCATAACCTTTTTACTTTTTCAGCCATTATTTTTTGCGTTCCGGTCCAGATTGATTGGATCCATTTGTCTTAAAATCAGGGAGCAGTATCACTATGAATGAATATATTTTAATCTTCCGCCACGAAGATGGGCATAAAATCGCTTCGCCTGAACAGATGGAAATCTGGATGAAGCAAACCCTGGAGTGGATTCGAGGAATTGAGTCGCAGGGGAAATTCAAAGGGGGAAATGGCCTACCGTTTGATGATGCACGGGTCATCACCACTAAAAACGGAAAACCTTTGGTCACCAATGGACCCTATGGGGAGATCAAGGAAACCATAGGAGGTTACATCATAGTAGAGGCCAGCGGAGTAGAAGACGCTATAGAGTTGGCGAAAGGATGCCCTGTGCTGCAAGGAGAAGGCAATAGTGTTGAAGTAAGAAGAATTGCCCATGGCGATGGGATCCATTGAGAGTTGCCCATGCATAATGATGAAATCATTCCGCATCTCTTCCGGAGTGAGTATAGAAAAATTGTCGCGGTTCTCTGCAGAAGGTTTGGATTTTCGGCAGTGGAGGCTGCCGAAGATATTGCCGGTGAAACATTTCTAACAGCAGCGCAGACGTGGGGCTTGAAAGGGATTCCTGAAAATCCCACCGCATGGCTCTATCGCGTTGCATCGAATAAGGCAATCAATCACCTGCGTCGCGAAGCTATTTATGACAGGACTGCAGATCCGGAAGTAAGCGACCAGAACAGGGACAACGGTGAAATCGACCTTTCGGATTCCAATGTATTTGACAGTCAGCTCAGGATGATGTTTGCAATCTGCACCCCCTCTATTCCCAGAGAGTCGCAGATTGCCCTGGCGCTTCGCCTTCTTTGCGGCTCTGGCATAGATGAGATTGCCGATGCTTTTCTGACTTCATCCGATGCAATCAGTAAACGTTTGTATCGCGCGAAAAAGATACTCCGCGAAGAAAAGGTCCAGATGGAGTTCCCCGATGATTCCGAAATTCATGAAAGAACGGAAACCGTATTACGAATTATATATCTTCTTTTTAGCGAAGGCTATTATTCCTGCACAGATCCTACTCCTTTGCGAAAAGAGCTTTGTCTGGAAGCGATGCGACTTTGCTCCATGTTGCTGGACAATGACTCGACAAACATTCCACCTGCAAATGCTCTCATGGCACTCATGTGTTTTCACGCGTCCCGCTTTGATGCGCGCACAGCAAATACCGGACAGCCAGCTTCCATACTCTATGGCGACCAGAATCCAGAACTCTGGAACGTAGAATTGATTCAAAGAGGCATGTTTTACCTCAATGAATCAACCAGAGGATCGACCCTCACCCGCTATCATCTGGAAGCTACCATCGCCAGTCTGCACACCCAGAAGAGCGACTCCAGTGAAAAATGGGAAACAATTGTTGAGTTATACGATCTTTTATTTAAGATTGATTCTTCCCCGGTAGTGGCATTGAATAGAGCCTATGCCATCTCGCGCGTTCATGGACCAGAAATGGCGATTCAAGAAGTGGAGAAAATTGATCTCATTGATGATCATCTATATCACATGTTGCTGGGAGAACTCTATTCTAATCTGGATCCTGAAAAAGCGATGAAACATTATAATCAAGCTCTCACCTTCGCCAGGTCAACCTTCGATAAAGAGAGCATAAACGCACGTACCAAGGTTCAGTTAGAGGGGAAAGTGCCTCGATCGGCTCTTGAAGTCCGGGAGTAGATCTACGTATAACTCTATATCTTCTGTCTACTCCCGGACTTCGGGAAGTTCCACGTTTTACGTCCTGCCGATCCATATATCGCCGGGGAGTGCGAATTGCTAGAAAAATGAATTCTCCTCAGTCCCCGAACTAATTTTTTAGTTTACGCGCATGGAGGGAAGAGTTAAACTCTATACAAATTGCGCCCTGGCACCACCGGTCAGGAGTGCCATTCATCGTGAGTCAATACCATGCATGTACAGATCGTTAAATTCAAACTCAAACCTGATAGCTCGCGCGAAATCTTTCTGGAGCTGACAGAGCAAATGATCAAATGGCTCAAGGAGCGGAGAGGCTTCATCTCCTATGAACTCTATGATGGAGGAGACTGCTGGTCGGACCGCATCACCTGGGAGAACGCACAGGCTGCCAGAGATGCACTGAAAGCATTTCTTACCACTTCCGTCGCAGGTCAATTGATTTCGCTGGTGGAAAGTAACTATAGCAGCTTCTTCGGTGAAGCAGTGGCCACTGCCTGAAGTAGAATCGCGCTTTTTCAGTTCAGATTTTGATTCATTTCTGACTATAAGCGCAACTCCCATCTGGATGATGGTAGTTTTAGATCAACTATTTCGGAGATGGCTTTGATCCGGCCAGTTATGCCGTCCAGGTTCATCGTCCAGAGGCGTTGTGTATGCCCCCGGTGTTGCGGACTCCGT
>JBNLFC010000417.1:0-3353 GCA_050305335.1 Leptospirales bacterium | reverse complement strand
CTGGAACTCTGTAGGAGATCACACTCCCGCTTATCTTCTAAACCTGCTTCTTGCCATTGAAAATATAGGTGACATTGCCCTGGAAAAAAGGTGCCAGGATCTTTACAAATTGCAGGTCCAGCTGGCCGATATCATCATCGAAAAGTTCCCCGACCCTACCTCCCCCTATGTAAACGAACGCTTTTATGCTGATTGGACCCCCGATCACGAGTATAAATGGCAACAGGACCGCGCCGTCGTAGGACACAATTTAAAAATCGCCTGGAATCTAACCAGGGTGTACCATATGACGGGCGATCAGAAATACCTGGACACAGCCATGAATATTGCAGATAAAATGCCGGATAACGGAATGGACATGATCCGCGGTGGCTGGTATGACGTTGTAGAGCGTCATCCGAAAAACGGAATGCCCCTTGATTTCGCATGGCACAACCGAAAAGCATGGTGGCAACAGGAGCAGGCCATTCTTGCCTATTTAATTCTTGCCGGAACCGTAAAGGATAATTCGGAGAAAAAAGCGCAATATCTGAGTCTGGCCAGAGAATCCATCGCTTTCTGGAATCTGTCCTTCCTGGACCACGATTACGGGGAAACTTACTTTGATGTACTGGACAATGGCACTCCATACCTTGTAGAGGACCGCGCTCAGGCGGCAAGCCATTCCAAGTCTGGATACCATAGTATGGAATTGAACTTTTTGACCCACATCTATTATCGCTTTCTGCTCTGCGATAAACATCTTTTCTTAAACTTTTGCCTGGCGGAAAATAGAACCATAGAAAAGCTGAATGTTTTGCCAGACTTTCTGGCGCGGGATCGGGTTCAAATTGAGGGTGTATGGGTCAACGGGCAAAAACACAACAACTATGATAGAGAACTATTCCAGGTTGATGTAAGCGGCCAGGACTACAGTCGGAAAGAGATTAAGGTCACTGTTCAGCTGCAAGTCAAGGATGGAATTAAATAATTCTACATGGAGAGCTTTATGTCCCGATTCACAGTTCAATTCAGCTTCATTCCCGGAATAAGAAGAGATATTTTTCAAGGTGCAACTTTGCGCGGCAGCTGGAATAGTGAAGGCCGTTTTTCCAATGATTGGATTGCTGTGCCCATGACTAAAAATGCAAATAGCCAGGAAGGTGTGATCACTTTTCAAGCAGAAGCGGAACTGGATTCCTCTCAGGTTGGGTGGACCTTTTACTGGGGAGTTGAGGCGGATATGGGTTACGGAAATGGTGTCTGGGCAATCACCACAGAAGTGAATGACCGAAATTCCACTTCACAAACTCGCTCCTTTGTACTTACCGATGAAGCTATACAGGTACAAAAATACTGGCTCACTTTGCACCGTCATCTGGGAGCCAATATACGCCGTCTTGCCGACGGAAGCCCGGGAGTCCAGTTTGCGGTGTGGGCTCCTAATGCGCAGAGAGTCGATGTGGTGTTCGGTCCCATCGAAAGCGGCTACATATACGACGACGGTAGAGGAGTTCGAAATGATATAGGCCCCTTCCCTATGACGAAAGATACCGATGGAGTCTGGCATAGCGAAATCCTGCCTAACTTCAGCCGGTTTGATCACCAGCCTTATATGTATCGCGTAATGAGAGAAAATGGCTCCGTTGTGTTTCGGACCGACATCTATTCCCGCTGTCAACTGGGTAGCGGAGATAAGGATCCGGAAGACCCCGACAGCGGTTTTAACGGACGCAGAACCGATGTAAAAGGGACCAGAAGCTGCTCTGTGATTGTCAATCCAGGCCTCGTAACAGCGCGATTCAGAGAAGATGTATGGCCAGAGCAGAACTGGGTGACTGTAGATGAGTTCTGGGCAGACGAGTTTTCCGGTGGAATTCAACCTGTCACCAACCCTCAGGATATGGTTATTTATGAGCTCCATGTGGGCTCGCTAGGGTACGGCAAAACCGATGCAAATGGGGATCCTCTGCCCGGCACTTTTGAAGACGCCATCGATATGTTAGATTACATTCAAGATTCGGGAGCAAATACCGTCGAACTGATGCCTATGTCTGAATACAACCGCATGATCGATTGGGGATACAGCACATCTCACTACTTTGCTCTGGAATACACTGCTGGAGGTAGAGATCAGTTCAAATATTTTGTGAAAGAGTGTCATAAACGAGGACTCGCAGTCATCATGGATGTCTGCTACAATCACTACACTCACGACGGCGATAGGGCAGAGTGGAAGTATGACTCAGAGCTAGACGAACATAATATATATCTCTGGTATGAAGGAAGGCCTGAATGGTACCCCGTAACCCATGCACTGGGTGGCTACATTGATAATATGTCCACAGGATATGCCCCGGCATTCTATTCGGAATACATTCGAAAGCTCTTCATCAGTAGCGCCATAGCCCTGGTCGAAGATTTTCATGTAGATGGCTTCCGACTGGATCAAACGACATCAATTCACTCCTATAACGTACTCCATGAAAATGGTCACCAGGTGGCGGATGCCAACATCTTTGGAGCGAAATTTCTGAGAGAATACAGTCGCAGCCTCAAAATGATTAAACCCAATGTTGTGCTGATTGCGGAAGACCATTCCAACTGGGATATGGTTGTACGCTCTCCCGAGGTGGGAGGTCTGGGAATGGACTATGTCTGGTATGCAGAGTTCTATCACAACCTGGTAGGAACACTGGAGAAACCGGAATACTCCTGCCTGGTTAGCAATGCTGCAGTGGACGGCAATGGCGCATTACGCATGAACGAATTCTCTGGAGCGTTGGCCAATTCCGGTAACAACAAGGTTGTATACCATGAATCCCACGACGAAGCAGGCAATTCATATGGATCCGGTAGAACCATGAACGAAGCTGTTCACTGGGCGCCCATTATCGGTGACACACGCTGGTATGCCGAAGCCCGCTCCAGGTTTGCAGTAAGTATGTCCATGCTTTCGCCCGGAACACCCATGTTCTTTATGGGTGAAGAAGTGGCAGCAACCAGAGATTTTATTTATACGAACAACAGTCAGGATTACAAACAACAGCGTGTGGATCTTCGTGGCCAGCGTGATGGATATGGAAGGAATATGTACACATATTATCAGGATCTCATAGCCCTTCGTCTGAGAAATGACGGTCTTCGTACAAAAAATAGCTTTGTCTTTTACAATCACGACCAGAACCGGGTAATAGGGTTTCGCCGCTGGAGCAACAACCAGGAATTTCTAATTCTGGGGACATTGAGCGATTACGGATATGGAGACGGATATTACATTCCATCGATAGGAACTGGCGATGGAAGCTGGAGAGAGATATTCAACAGTGATTCCTCAAAATACGGCGGAAGAAATATTGGAAATGAAAATGCAT
>JBNLFC010000416.1:0-3383 GCA_050305335.1 Leptospirales bacterium | reverse complement strand
AATTCCTGGGCTAATTCCCGTTATCTCCATATTATATTTTTTTTTCAGGACTGATACAAAATAGCAGATTCCTGGAGTTGAATCACTGCTTCTATTGATGGAAGTCTGACAGGTTCTTTTTTGCAGGCTACCTGCATGGTCAATTTTTTCTCCCCACAAAAAAAATTTCCCTTCCCCTTTCGACAGATTCAGAAAGACTACTCGCATGGAATGGAAAAAACGCCAGGTTGCCAGTCGAACATTTCTCTTGATTGGCGCTGCCTTAGCGATTCTCTTTTTACTCAGCTTCAGCTCCCTCAGCCATTATTATCTCGATTTTCTCTGGTTCCAATCTCAGGGGCAGGCCAGCGTCTGGTGGAAAAGAATCTATATTAGAGGAGTCTTTTATCTACTTGGCTTCACTCTCTCTTTTGTTACCTACATTGTCTCGTATTATATTGCACGCATTCGACTTGGCTTCTACTTCCGCACCGGTCCGTCTGCGCAAATCATAAGAAATGTTTTCATCGCCGTAGCCTTTGTCCTTTCCGCTCTCATCCATGCCAACGTAATGCAAGATCTCACAACGCAATTGATCATGGTGCTGTATGGGAAAGATTTTGGTCTTGTAGATCCTGTGTACGGCCTGGATGCATCGTTTTATATGCTCAAGCTGGATGCCATGATCTCCCTTCTTCACTGGTTCCAGCTTCTTCTGCTATTTCTTCTGGCATATAGTGCTGCTCCCTATTTAATTTCTCTACGAGGAATTGATCTTGTTCGAGACAGACAACGTCTGATCCAGACTGTCCATCGCGCGTTACCCCATCTGGCTCTCCTGGGTGGGCTCTTCTTATTCTCTCTGACCGTCGGTATTTTCTTCAGTAAATATTCCATGGTGTATCATGGAAACTCGCCGGCTGTGGCAGGTGCCTCTTTTACGGACGTTTACGCACGAGGCGGAGCCTATACTGTCTTCTTTTATCTGGGAATCATCATTTCGCTGGCCATAGTGGTAGGTGCCTTCCTCGATCGCTGGATCATTCCTGCCGTGGCATTGCCAGCCTGGATACTCCTGCGCATTGCTGTTTTGAATCTTATTCCAGGAATGGTGCAGACTTTCAAGGTAAACCCCAATGAGTTCACTGCAGAAAAACCTTATATTGAAAATAGCATACACTTCACAAGGATTGCCTATGGTCTGGATTCCATTGCCCGGGAACGATTTGACGCAAAGGATCGATTCACCGCGGCAGATCTACAGGCCAATCCAGGGGTGATCGATCATATACGTCTATGGGACTATAGACCCATTGCTGCAACTTTCAAACAGTTGCAGGAGATCCGCCTTTACTACGAGTTCCATGACGTGGATGTGGACCGCTATATGGTGGATGGAAAGATGCGTCAGGTGATGGTCTCGGCACGAGAACTGGAGTCCAGCCATTTACCCGACCAGGCCCGAACCTGGATTCCCCGCCATCTTCAGTATACCCATGGATATGGTATGGTAATGGCCCCTGCAAATCGCGTAACGTTAGAAGGTTTACCAGAACTCTGGGTGAAGGATTTTCCTCCTGTACGCACACACAGGGACCTGCCAGAAATCAAAACCCCCGGCATCTATTTCGGAGAGCTATCTGCAGATTATGCTGTAGTGAATACCTCTATGAAAGAGATTGATTACCCGAGAGAGGGGCAGTTCGCTGAAACGGAATATTCGGGAGACGGAGGAATCCAGCTCGGAAACGGTCTGCGACGACTGTTCATCTCCTGGAATTTTGACACATGGAAGTTACTTATATCAGAGTATGTCGATTCTCAATCGAGAATCCTTTTTCGAAGAAACATTGTAGAAGCTGTGCAAGAGCTGGTCCCGTTTCTCACTCTGGATCCAGATCCCTACCTTGTTGTGGGTGATGACGGGAAACTTTACTGGATTCTCGATGCATACACCGTTTCTCAAAAATTTCCCTATAGCGAAAGATTTGACTCCTCTTTCCTGAACAAATTCAAACTGGGAAAACATGGCCGGCTTGAGAACGACCTTTATGATATAAACTACATAAGAAACTCTGCCAAAATTGTGGTAGATGCGTATACTGGAAAAATTACCATCTATACCTTCGACACCAGAGATCCGATTCTGGGTGCATGGCGCGGCTTTTATCCCACGCTCTTCCATTCCATGAAAGAGATGCCTGAGTTCATAAAATCTCATTTACGTTATCCGGAGACTTATTTTCTCACCCAGGCTGCCATCTATCGCGATTACCATATGAATGACTCCCGTTCCTTCTACAACCGGGAGGATCGATGGCAAGTCGCTACAGAGATCTATGACGGAAACCAGATGGCTGTGGAGCCGTACTACACTGTTGCCAGGCTTCCAGGATCAAAAAAGGAGGAGTACATTTTGATGCTGCCCTTTACGCCCAACAACAAACAGAATCTCATCGCCTGGATGGCAGTACGCTGCGACTATGGAGAGACGAAACCGGGAAAATCCTCCTCCGCAGGGGAATACGGTCAGGTTCTGGTGTATGATTTCCCCAGAACGCGACAGATCTATGGTACCATTCAGATTGAATCACGAATTGACCAGAATCCCGATATAAGCAGAGATCTTACACTATGGAACCAGGAGGGTTCACGGGTGATTCGTGGAAATCTTCTGGTGATTCCTGTGGGAGACACTCTACTCTATGCAGAACCCATCTATCTCTATTCTACCCACTCCCCCTTCCCTGAGCTTAAACGAGTGATCGTGGCTGATTCCCGCGCCCTTGTCATGAGCGAGACCCTATCAGGAGCGTTATCCGAGCTTTCTCAAAGCACATTGGCGCCGGGTGACGACCAGGACACAACCATTCAAACAATGGATCTTTCCACCATGATTCGCAGGGCCAGAGAGTCGCTGGAGCGGGCCCGTAAATCCGCAGGGGCCGGACAATGGACCAGGTTTGGGCAGAGCATGGATGAGCTGGAAGAGCTTCTGCAGAGGATGTCGTCGGGGAAGTAGTGAGTCACAGTCTTCCAGAAAGGAGTATTCAGAATATAACAGGTGAGCACCGCATTCTGACCGAAGCAAAAATGGTGGCAGTTTTCTTCAGTCAGTTTTCCGTCCGCTGAGCATTCTGTTTTTCTCTCTCACAAAAACAAAGTATACCACTTACGTATAAAGGAGCTATTCTCAATACGTTTCTTCCATCAAGCCCCCCAAACGAGGCAATACCAGAGAACTGGTTGTTCACACATCATTCCAGCATACTAATAAAGTCAGTTCAATAAGGTCTGCGCGGACAAATTTTTCCCTGTATAGCATTAATTTTATCTTTACAAATCTGATTGAGTAACGATAGCTTCCATTTTAACTTTTGTAAGATGACCGCCATTAACTGACG
>JBNLFC010000415.1:0-3384 GCA_050305335.1 Leptospirales bacterium | reverse complement strand
GGACGTTTGAAGTCCGCAGAGTATGTGGCTGCAGCTGTCAGGCGTTATAGATCCATTCTGGATTCATCGTTTTCATCTTTGCAAAGGGATAGAAAAAATCCAGATGCGACATCGCTTACCTTTTCTCGCGGATTTCAATCTCTCTGGCTTCATGGCGAACGCAAGGGACTTGTAGTGGGAGATACTCCGGCTCATAGGGGAGAGGAGGTAGGCCATCTTGTATCAAGAAAAGGTGCAAGGGGAAAATTTACTGTCAGTTCCAGTGTTCCGCTTCTGGCAGGCGACGGATTGCTTTTCATCGACTCACATGCCCGAACCGCAGGCGGTAAGGTTTATAACGTCAGATTGACGAAGGGTGATCTGTCTCCATTGTATGAAATTGGTATGGGGAACGGGTTTTCGTTAAACGGAATGAAGGGGGAGATACGTGTGCGTTTAACGGGACGCGACTCCCTGATGCGTGAGATTCGGAATACTTATGAAAACCGGGAGAATCTGAGACACATTCCCCTATCTGTGACGGTTTCAGGAGCTTTGAATCAGCCCATGGAACAGATATGGCAGGATCCGGAAGGGCATCAGGTAAAAGTTGTCAGTGAATCAGTTTTACTTTCTTCTCAAAATGCACCCATTCGCCTGGATAAAATCGGTGAATCGTTGAGTTTACCGGTCAGCACTCCTTTTAAATTGGGAAATGTGGATGTTGTGTTGCCCCCCGATCTATTCTTGCATCAGCGGGAGTGGAAGCGAATGAGGCAACGCGCCGTGTCGTCCATGGAAAAGTTACGAAGTGAAACAATCCCTTCTGATAAAAACTTCGCTACCGTTGCCATGCGCCAGACGAGGTCTGTAGAAGCCATTCTAACTCCAGACGCGACTCGAAAGAAGATCGACTCTTCTTTTCGTCCGGGACTTCGTCTGGATTTAATGCTGGTCGGAGTGGGAGGTATTCTCAAAGAGTCTCTTCGCCACCTGGAATTGCATCATAACGATATACACACCGTTTTTGTTGAAGATTCCGTTCTTGAAAGTATAAGAAGCAGTCTTGACCTGATCCATACAATTGGAATGAGGGCAGGAGTTGTTCTACCACGGATTACCAGAAGAGATGATGGTGAGAGCTATCTTAAAAAACTCCTTTCCATGAAAGTGGAATCAATTCTGGTGCGCAATCCAGCGCAGCTGCAGTTGTTAATCAATTCCCGATCATCGTTTCCTGAAGAGATTCTGGGAGATGTGAATTTGAATATTGTAAGCTTGGGGAGCTGGGATTTTTTCAAGAGCAAGGGTTTGATGGGTTATACGGCATCTATGGAGCAGTCTCCTGAAGAAGGGATTGCCATTGCACCAGAGCAATGTGTTGTTCCAATAAGATACCATCCAGCAGGGTTCCATATGGAGTATTGTCTTTATTCCGCTCATCTGGCGGGTGGAGCTTCTCCGGGAGATTGTGGGAGAAGCTGTCGTAGACACAGGATTCAACTGCAAGATGCGAAAGGCGAAAAACACTGGCTTTATCCTGATCTGCCATGCCGCAATACTATGTATATTGCCAGACCCATTGCACAATTCAGTCGACTGGGTAAACTCAGAGCTGCTGGTGGGTCACACTTTAGAGTGGAGTTGTTGGATCTGGAAATGGATCAACTGGATCGTCTTATGGAGCAATGGAGATCCTGTTCAAAGGAAAAGAAAGAATCTCCGGCTTAAGACTGGCTTTAAGAGCACTATCTCCATGCAATAGGATGTATCCTGCTGATTGCATTGTATAGAAAAATTACCTCAATGGATATTTCGTCCGATGACACCTTTGTGTAGAAGGTGTTTTGAGTTCTACTTAAGGGTCAGTCAAATAGGATGAAAAATGTTTCTTTATTCATATTTTTAAATGGTTTTAAAATGCAACTCTTTTTTCTAGTTATAGAATATTGAAATTAATTTTGAGCTGCCACTTTTTTTTATCAAAAAAAGGTTTGCTTTCTTTTTGATCCGGATGTTCTATCAATGTCAACACCTTTCGATCCCGAATGGCACCGGGTTCTAGTGGAGCATTTGTTTGTCTTTTTGCTCATTTGAAAGAGTGGTCGTGATCGATTCTAATTCTTAAGGATGGTATTCAATGACAGGAGATAATTTTTCTGGCGGTGATGACAGTTTTACGGAGACCAGTAGCGAAGGATGGCTTTCCAGGCTGGGTGGAGCTTTCAAAGGAATTCTGGTTGGAATCATTCTTTTTATTGCCTCTTTTCCTTTGCTATGGTGGAATGAAGGACGCGCCGTGAGAACAGCTAAGGGACTGGAGAGTGGCGCGGCCCAGGTGGTTTCTGTGGCATCCAGTGCGGTGGATTCCTCCAACCAGGGAAAACTTGTCCATACTACCGGCAGCCTGACAGTGGGAAAGCCTGCTATGGATGGGGAGTTTTCAGTGGCTCCGGCGGATGCCCTTAAAGTGGACCGCACCGTTGAAATGTATCAGTGGCGTGAGAATGTAGAGTCCAAAACTGAGAAGAAGTTGGGAGGAGGAACGGAAACTAAAAAGACATACAGCTATAAGAAGGATTGGTCCTCATCTGTAATCAGCTCCTCCGGTTTTAAAAAGAGCGAAGGCCATACGAACCCCGCATCCATGCCCGTATCAAAAAAGGATTTTACCGCTAGCAGTGTGAAGCTGGGAGCCTTTCGATTTGGAGAAAGTCTTATCTCCAGCGTTTCAGGAAGTGAAGCAGTGGAGGGTGACGCCCTGAAAAAAGCTGCTGCAACCAGAGTAGGCGGAAAAAGCGGAACGGTCCAGGAGGAATATATCTACTATGGCAATCCGGCATCCCCTGAGGTAGGTGATGTTCGCATAAGTTTTTCCTATGTGCCTGCTGGAGAGGTGAGCGTAATCGGTCAACAGCAGGGCGACACATTCTCCGCTTTTGCGACTGAATACGATACTACCATACTTCTGGTGGAGCGTGGCAATCAACCAGCCGGGAAGATGTTTCAGGCTGCACAGGATTCCAATGTTCTGATGACCTGGCTGATACGTATCGGAGGAATCATTCTAATGTTCATTGGTCTTACTATGATCCTCAAGCCATTGTCGGTTCTGGGAGATGTGATTCCTATTGTGGGAAGCATTGTCGGCTTTGGTGCCTCTATAATAGCAGGCGGGATTTCTCTGCTGCTTTCATTGATTACAATCGCCATTGCCTGGATCTTCTACCGACCGGTGCTGGCTATTATCCTGATTGTGGCAGGAGTGGCAGCGGGAGCTGGCGCTATTTTTCTTAAAAAGAAACTGAGTCACGCTTGATGTCAATGAGCACCTCTGCCCCTGCGTGCTTTCGTTTGGTGTGACGAGTTATGGACACGCCCTGAGTTGACTGGTGAGAGAGTACA
>JBNLFC010000414.1:0-3390 GCA_050305335.1 Leptospirales bacterium | reverse complement strand
CAGCAGGATCAGCAGCCAGAGCAGTCTTTCTTTTGCGCAGTGTCATCGATGAAAAAGAGGGAACTGCCAGCTGGATTGGGAATCAGATACGAAAGAATCCCAACTATCTTCCGTTCCCGGTAGCAGGCAAATCCGGAACCGTTCAGACCGTGGATCAGGTGCGGAAAAAATTTCCGGGTATGAGCGGTGCCCATGATGCCTGGTTTGTGGGACTGGCACCGGGTGAGGTAGGCGTTGTATGGATTGGCAACGATGAGGGAGTTCCCTTTCCTGGAAGTGGCTCCGGCTCTGCAGGATCTGCCTGGGCGACGTACGCATCCAGAGCCCTCCCGGGAAAAATTCACGGATTGTTTCCCGGGCAAAATGAGATTGAGGAGAAGTATTCCGGGGCCGCTATACAGGGGGAGGAGGGCGAACCTGTAAGTGCGTCCGAAAATCCTCAGGATGGTGAGGCTGTGCTCAGTGCTGAACCTGCTGGCCAGCATGCTGAACAACCTGAATCGGAAACTGCACAAACAACGTTCACACCTGTGTACCCTGAAGATAAACCTTCACAGTAGAATGTATGACTCTGAACGGGAATTTTTTCCCGGCAGGGAAAATACTTCGTATTACATAATTAAAATGGCGGTGGAATAGTGCAATACCCGTCGGCGTCCGGTTTTTTTGTCTCCTTCCCTTTTTTTTAAACCGAAAACCCCAGATTCGCCCGAACATATAAGTGTCATTCGCGGTACTCCAGATACCGGGGGGACGCAAAACATGGCGTCCCCCTTTTTTTTTCTCTCTTTCCACTTGCCATAATTTCCATAACGAAATGATCTGTTTGTGACCCTGTGAAACCACTCGCAGATATCCAGAAAGGACGGACATGGTCACAACGCTCATTGCAAAAACAAATCAGATCCAATCCATCCAGAAGATGAATCTCCTGGGGAAAGCGCGAGTCCCCTTTTTTTTTCTCATCGATTACGCATTTTCCAGCGCTTTTATCTACACCAATGAAGAGCTAAGAGGCTCACGAATTCGCCATTCTCTCGATTCTTCCGGGAGAGAGTCTCACGGGATGCTGCCTGCTGGCAGGCGTAACTTCGCACCACCCCGGAGCGATCTGGTGGAGAGTGTTTCACAGGAGCGCTACAATCGTGCTTTTGATCTGATTCAGAGCAGCCAATTTCGTGGTGAGTCACTTCTTGCCAATTTGACCTTTCCCTCTCGCCTCCTGTCGCCGGTGAACATGGAAATGCTTTACCAGAAATCTGATGCCGCTTATCGAGTATTCATTCCGGATCAACTCGTTGTCTTTTCTCCAGAGAGTTTTGTGGACATTGAAGAGGATGGTCGAATATCCACAAGGCCTATGAAGGGAACGCTGCTGGTATCCGGAGAGTCAGGGGGGGATTCTCTGCTCCATGATGAGAAGGAGAAGGCGGAGCATGCAACCGTCGTGGATCTATTACGCAACGATCTTTCCAGGGTGGCCAGCAGAGTGCGGGTGACACGCTATCGATATCTCGAGGCAATCCCCCGGGGTGACAAGATACTTTACCAGACCAGCTCACTCATCCAGGGGGAGATGGGGGAGCGCTGGCACGGCAAAGCAGGCGATGTCATAGCATCTCTATTACCTGCAGGTTCGGTAACCGGAGCTCCCAAAAAAAGAACCTGCGAAATCATTGCTGAGGCCGAGGGTTATGACCGGGGATACTACACCGGCGTCTTTGGTTACTATAACGGAGAGTCGTTGAAGAGCGCTGTGATGATACGCATGATCGAAAAGCGTGGCGATGATTTTTTCTACTTCTCCGGTGGCGGAATAACCATCTATAGCAGTAGAGAAAAAGAGTATCAAGAGTTGCTGGATAAAATTTATGTACCCGTTTGTTGAATCCATTCGTTTACAGAATGGCCTTCTCCATCGATTGGATCTCCACGGCGAAAGATGGCGTAGAACGCTCATTCATCAGTATAATGTATCCTCGGAAAACTCCCTGGAAGAGGAGATCCATCGTTACTGCACTGCATCCGGCTATCAGCTCCCCGGTGAAGAAGCTCTCTACAAAGTCCGTGTTGTGTATGAAAAGACGATTCTTCGTATCGAACATGCTCCTTATGTGAGACGGACGATCCGTTCCCTTCGAGCGATTCCATGCAACGATATCGACTACACCTATAAATCCAGTGACCGATCCGTGCTCACATCACTTCTAGAGAGAAAGGATGGTGCGGACGATATTTTAATCATCAAAAATGGGAATGTGACAGATGCCTCTTCCTCCAATGTTGCATTTCGCGATGAAGAGGGTTGGTGGACACCGGATACTCCGCTTTTGCGGGGTGTAATGCGGGAAGATCTCTTAAGAAATAAGCAGATTCGCGAGCGAAGAATCCGTTATAGTGATTTAGAGAATGGGCGATACTCCACCATCACAATTTTCAATGCAATGGTGGATCCGTTTGTGATGGTTGTATCGATCAATGATTTGCTGCCGCTATAGAGGGGATGCTTTCCACTCTTTCCAGGGGAAAAACGCGTCTGGACAGCAGGTGATGCGCTCCAAAGAGGATGGTTGTAAATACTGCATCACCCAGAAAAGTGTACTGGAAAAATGGAAGAGCTGCAGTATATGAGGCAAGCAGTCCCACCGCTGTGTGAGGATAGAAACTCCCCAGTAACCAGACGCCGAAGTTGGTGGTGATAAAAAACTGCACGCTTGCTATGAGAGTTACAGGAGCAATCTTAAAAGGGCTTTCGGTATTTCGAAGCAAACGCCCCAGGGCAACATTGATCATAAGGGAGGCGTATACGACAAGAGCGATCTTCCAGTCGCTTTTACCGGTGATGAGCCAGATCAACAGATCGGTGATCACCATAAGAACAATGGGGACAATAAAGGCTCTCCAGCCTTTCAGACGGGCTCCCGAATAGAGGGACAGGGCACCCACGGGCGCAAAGTTGGGCGGATGGGGGATCAACCTGCCGATTGCGGCAAAAGCTGTCTCATAAATACCCAGAGCCCCTCTTTGCTTCAGGGGGTTTGTCTCTTTTTGACTTTCAATCTTTACCATAACGTTACCTGCCGGAAAATAATATTGCAATCATTCATTTTTGTCCAATTGGACGATTTTCGGTTTTCATTCGGGGAGGGCATTGCGTAAAGTCATTTTTTCCCTCTAGAAAAACTGGCAATCAAACAGCCAATTTTGTGAACACCGAAAATTGAGGTAAAAACGGGAATGGGACATAATAAAAAATAGCTATACGTTTGACGGCTATTCGCATCTATGATAACACACCTCCACCGCCTGTGGCCCCCACAAACCACCTCCCTCCGAAGAAGGGTGGGGCGGATATATTACGTTATGCGCTATTATTGAAGGCCTCTCCAT
>JBNLFC010000413.1:0-3396 GCA_050305335.1 Leptospirales bacterium | reverse complement strand
GTGTAATTTTCAATAGCTTCTTTTCTGGCATTTAGACCATACTTTATTGTCTTCTTATTATTCATGGCGGTTTCGAGCTTTTCTTTTAATTCCCGCAGCCATCCGGGATGTACGCAGTCACCGGTTCCCACTACCTGAATGCCCTTTATGCCGGCCCAGTGGTAGAGATGTTCCGGCGTCAGGTTCTTGCTGGTAGCAGCGGAATAATGGGAATGAATGTGAAGGTCAGCGATAAATTTCAATGAACGGCCTCAAGATAATACTCTGAGACACAGCGAGAGGAGGTCCAGCAGGAAACAGACTTGACATTCCAGCAACTCTCAAAACCACGAAAGCAAGAATGGACCTTGTGGAGAGGATAATACTCAGTTGATGCAGAAACTAAAAATGGGCATCGGTTGCCTTCGCTTGATTACTCACATCCGGCGGAACCACTGCAACCATTCCCATCCACGAGAGTAAAAAAATTACCCTGTAATCTTGCGTTTCAATGCCCTGCCTATGAAGCGAAATTTATCTCCCAGAGGGAATCGACTCATAACTGTTTTAACCACACCGCGGGTGAATCGAGTGCGTTTTGCATAGTCGATTTTTACATCCACGATCACGGGCCTACCCTTTTCACTGATTTTCAATGCTTCCTGAATGACACCATCCAGTTTTTCATTTGTATCAATCTCCAGAAAGGCTGCTCCCGTAGCCTCTGCAATGCCACTGAGTTGAATGTTACCAAGTATGGTGCAAACCTTACGACCATAGGGAATCTCCTGGCCCTGGGCGATCTGGGATAATTCGCCATCATGAAAAACAAAATAGACCGCACCTACGTTTTGACTGGTTGCTGTTAAAATCTCCATGGCAGTCATTAAAAAGGATCCGTCTCCGACAATGGCGGCCACCTGCTTTCCTGGATTCGCCAGGCTGGCTCCTATGGCTGCGGGTACACAATACCCCATGCAATTGAAGTCGGTGGGAGATATCAGATGTTTTGACCGGTAGTTTTCATAAAGTTCAGCGGTTAAAAAGGTATGGTTTCCATCATCGACTACAAGGATCGCATCATCTTGCAGCTGCGTTCTTAGACTTTTAAAAAAAAGGCGCGGATTAACCAGATCGGTTTTGTATTCCTCCCACTCTTTATAAAAGGCGGCTTTATCCTTTTTAATTTTTACTTTTATTTGTGGATTGCTTTTCTTTACGGAGCGAGTATCCAGAAGCTCATTCAAGCTCTGTAAGACCGGATCTGCATCGCCATGGATTTTTACTTTTGCCGGATAGTTCTGATCAAAAACTTCCCTGTCAATGTCGATATGAATTAACTTCTCCGGAACCTTTACGCCAAAACTTCCTGTGGGAATTTCGGAAAATCTGGTACCTATAGCAATGAGGCAATCCACTTCCCGGAAGGCATTTTCTGCAGCGGGAACAGATGCCGGACCAAATCCCATTCCGGTATGGAGTTCGTGATCATGGGGAAAGACACTGAGCCCCTGTAGCGTTGTGGAGACCGGTGCATCAAGCCTCTCGGCCAGAAGAATAAGATTTTTTGATGCATTTCTGGCTCCCCAGCCCGCGAAAATGCCTATTCGCGCTGAGCCATTGATAAGTTCTACAGCGGCATCCAGGGCGGATGAATCCGTTGCGATGAAAGCGTCTGAGCTTTCAAACTCAGGCAACGTATTTACGTCTCCCTTAAAGAGTTGAATGTTTACTGGAATCTCTATAAAAACCGGACCCGGAACGCCGCCGATAGCAGTTCGGTAAGCCTCAAAAACTGTGGGAACAATCTCTTCGTGGGATGAGATCTTCCACGTCGCTTTGGTAACGGTTTTGAGAGCCTGGTGCTGATCCCATTGGTGCAACTGGTATTTGTAATCGATGTCTGTTCGTATTCCGCCGGAAATAATCAACATGGGAACACCATCCAGATAGGCTTCGCCTATGCCACTCATGGCGTGAGTCACTCCGGCCGATGGAACAATGACTAACGTACCGATAGTATCCGACGTTCTACTCATGCCGTCCGCCATAAAGGCGGCTCCGCCCTCGTGAGTGACCAGCACAGGCTCAATTCTGGATGATTTATTCAATTCATCGTAGATTTCCGTGTTATGCACTCCGGGAATGCCAAAGGTATGAGTAATGGGAAGTTGCTCTAAAGCGTATCGTAGCAATTCTGCGCCGGTCTTTTTCATGCTCCCTTCCTCCAAAGTTCTCTTCCGCTGAGTTTATGGCTGCCAACCGCTTTTGCAAATCATTTTATGGTCATAGCACTTGATCGGTGCCTGATTAAAACCTAAGAAAAGGCTACCAGCACACATTGAGCAAAAAAAACCTGGAACTTTCTGGTAAAAAGATCTGAATTGTAAGCATCCTTAAGCGTATCAATATCGGAAACGAAGTTGGTTGTGAAACCAGGCCTTGCAGCAAGTGAATACATTGCTGAACAAATTTATCGATTTTTTTTGATCTAAACCGCCACTGCCCCACCGTGCGGCACTTGACATTGTCGCCACAGAATCATTATAAGTTCTCTCCGGCACCAACCAATGCGGAAAAGTACAGTCTCCACCATAAAAAAGTTTCATTGAATATTAATGGAACGCTGGAAGGATAACTTATGTTAAATAAAAAGCTGGAAAAAGAGTTCTGGAAAGACATTGCGGCCAATTCCATTAAAACGACAAGAATAGCTGCGTTAGCCGGTCTTACGATTTCCGTTTTGGGACTGGTGGAGGGAGCCATATACTATTCCGGTTTTGACCTCTATCTTACATTGGTGCTCAAAACCGTTACCATTCTCTACATATCTGCATGTCTTTACCTGCTCTTTACCAGGCAGATAGAATTTTTTATAAAATACTATAATCTAATAATTGCTCCCGCAATTTTCTTAGTCACCATTCCACTGAGCCTGGAGTCAGGTGCAACTGAATTTCTTGACCCAGTTTCCTACATCGGCGTTGTTGAAGCGGGTTTTACTCTGGTAACTTTTCTTACCTTGAGCCGTAGAGTAGTCCTGACGGGGATTATTTTCTGCTATCTATTTCACCTCGCCTTTCGCCACTTTATTGTCCATGACCCATTGGATTGGCATTTTTTAGATATGTTAAAGCAGATGAGTATTTTTCTATTCATTACCGTCGTTGCCCATCATATTCTATTAAAATCAAAAAAGGAGAACTTTTTACAGCGCCATCAACTTCAGCTAGCGTACACAAAGCTGAGCGAGCTGGATCAGGTCAAAAGCGACTTTGTGGCCAACATATCCCATGAAATCCGCACACCCTTGACCTTGATTTTGACACCTTTAAGGGCATTGATGAAAAGTGTAAGTGGAGAAGCATCTATACCACACCAGATATTGGAACAAATGGTACGCAATGGAGAAAGGCT
>JBNLFC010000412.1:0-3403 GCA_050305335.1 Leptospirales bacterium | reverse complement strand
TGGAAGAGGCAGAAAGCGCATATTTAACCGGCAACTTTGCGTACTCCGAAAAACTCCTGCAAATCGCCCTGGACCGTGTTACCACTCCCGTCGATCGTATCAAGGCTTATCGACTCCGTCTGCGACTTCTGCAGCTCTCAGGGCGTTTCAGTGAGGCCATGGCCGCGGCTCTCGAAGCTCTGCGTCTTTTCGGTATTTCCTTTCCCGAGAGCGATGCTGATATCGGCGCAGCCATTCAGGAAGAGTTTCATCAAGTTTCGCTCAATTTGAGCGGTCGCAGTATAGCCAGTCTGGCGGAGGTACCTCTGTCGGATGACGCTCAGTTCCGAACTTTAATGGGCTTGATGGAAGAGGCCATGCCTCTTCTTTACACAGCCAGACCGCTGCTGTGGGTTTTGATCAATACCAGAGGTACCAATCTCTGTCTGGAGCGGGGCCATGCCGACGAATCTCCTTTCATCTACAGTGGTTATGCCATGATATTGGTTGGTGTGGTCCACGATATTCCGTCAGCTATCCAATTCTCACAGATGGCTATCCAGTTGAATGAACGTCTGCCGAGGGCGGCAGCGTGGAGGGGAAAACTCTTATTCCATCACGGGGGAGTAATCAACGTATGGGGGCAGCATCTATCTAAGAATCTTCCGCTTCTTGAGGAGGCGTTTCAGGCCAGTGTGGACGCAGGAGATATGGCCAACGCCGGTTATCTCACCTACAATGCCATCTGGCTTCACTGGGAGAGTGGTGAGCCATTGGATAAGGTTGTCCAGTTTGCAAGACGATATACGACGTTTGCAAAGCAAAATCGTAATGATATCGTATACAATGTGGACCGGATGGAGGAGCAGTTCGCTTTGAGCTTACAGGGGAAGACCCGATCCCCCGTAGATTTCAGTGATGATGCTTTTAACGAAGTGGTTTGCCTCGAAGCGGCCAGACAGTCGGGCTTTGGAATCGCAACTGCCTATCATCATATCCAGAAACTGGTGGCCGCCTATCTCGCGGGAGATTTTAGCCAGGCTCTTGAGTGGGCGAAGCAAGGAGAGCCAATTCTACTTCAAGTGGCTTCCATGGTCAATGAAGTGACCTACCACTATTTCCACGCCCTCACGCTGGCAGCTCTCTATACTCAAGCTCTTCCGGAGCAAAAAGAGGAGTTCCAGAGAAAGCTCGGAGAGATCCTGGAAAAAATGCAATATTGGGCGGATAACTGTCCTGAAAATTTTGCTAACCGCCGCGCTCTGATCGCTGCTGAAATCGCTCGCATAGACGGGCGCGATCAGGACGCCATGAGACTCTATGAAGAGGCCATTGCATCGGCCAGGGAGAATGGTTTTCTTCAGTATGCAGCGCTCTCGTTCGAGGTAGCCGCATCATTGTATCAGCAACGTAATTACGAAAGATTTGCTCGAACCTATCTGAGCGACGCGGCGATCTGTTATTCACGCTGGGGTGCTGCCGGTAAAGTCAAACAGCTTAAGCGTATTCATCCATGGTTGGTGTCGTCGGAAATCCCGGGTGGTATTGGTCTAACAGAGCATCTGGATGCTATATCTCTGGCTCGTGCGCATCATGCGATATCGGGTGAAATCCTGATAGATCGTCTTGCCCAGACGCTGCTTCGCATCGTTATGGAAAACGCCGGAGCGCAGAAGGGCTACCTCTCATTAGAAGACAAGGGCAGCCTTCTTGCCGAAGTTGCGATTGGTGAGGATGATATTCCACAGATGGTTTTTAATAAGACGGTATCTGACGGGAGTATCCCCGTCAGTATTATCAACTATGTTCGCCATAGCAGACGTACACTTGTAATGGGAGACGCAAGTGTAGAAGCCGGAGAATTTTCCGAAGATGCATACTTGCTTCATGGGAAACCCAGATCCGTTATGTGTATGGCAATTCAACGTCAAGAACGCCTCCTTGCCATAATCTACCTCGAGAACAAACTGGCGGCGAATGTGTTTTCCGAGGAACGACTTGAGTTATTGAAGGCCCTTTCCTCTCAGGCAGCCATTTCCATGGAAAACGCATCTCTTTATGAAACTCTGCGTCAGAGCGAAGAGAAGTTTCGTACCATTTTCGACCAGGCATTTCAAATGATCGGAATCCTGGCAGTAGACGGCACTCTGTTGAAGGCCAATCAAACCGCGTTGCAATTGATCGGGGTTAGCGAGGAGGCGCTTCTCGGTAGACCTTTTCTGGAAGCGCCGTGGTGGAAAGACTCAGTGGAACTTCAGCAAAGTCTGCAGACGGCTATTGAGGCATCTTTGAGAGGGGATCTCGTGCGTTTTGAGGCCCGCCATGCAACGGCGGAAGGAGAGATTCTATACATCGACTTTTCCCTCAAACCTGTCACTGACAACGAAGGGAATGTTGTACAATTGATTCTGGAAGGCCGTGATATCACCGAACGTAAGCTTGCGGAGGAGGAACTCAGGCGTCATAAAGGTCAGCTGGAAATTATGGTGCAACAGCGGACCGCAGAGTTGCAGCTGGCACGCGATGGGGCTGAAGCAGCAAATCGAGCCAAGAGTTCTTTTCTTGCCAATATGAGTCATGAATTACGTACACCTCTAAATGCCATTCTTGGTTTTTCTTCCATGCTGTCGCGTGAAACGGATCTCACCCGGAGTCAGCTCGAGAAGCTGGAGATCATCAATCGGAGTGGAGAGCATCTATTGAGTCTGATCAACGATGTGCTGGATATTTCGAAGATAGAGTCGGGCAGGATGGAATTGGAAGAGTCCCGTTTTGATCTGTATCAGATGATGCATGAAATAGCATCGCTCATGTATGCAAAAGCCGCGGAGAAAGGGCTTTACTTTAAGATAGAGCATTCTGGTGAACTCCCCCGACATGTTACAGTGGATGGAGGAAAGTTACGTCAGGTTTTAATCAATTTAATAGGGAACTCTATTAAATACACGGCAAGCGGAGGCGTTATTCTCCGCCCAACTGTTGTCACGCGAGAGAACGCAGGGCAAGTTCAATTGCGCATGGAAGTGGAAGATACAGGCCCCGGTATTCGTCCTGATGAAAGAGAGAAGATTTTTTTCCTTTTGTTCAACTGGAAGATCGTCCCCGTGCGGAGGGAGAGGGAGGTACCGGTCTTGGACTTTCCATTTGCAGGCAGTTCATTGAGCTTATGGGAGGAGAGATCGGTGTGGCAGGAGAGTGGGGGAAAGGCTCGCTTTTTTATTTCGAAATACCTGCAACGCTTATTCCTTCCGAAGCGATTCCTGCAGGACCGAAGCGCGGGCGTTTGATCGGACGATCTGACAACCAGGTGCGGCATCGTATACTCATAGCTGAGGACCAACCGGAAAATCGTATGTTGTTGTATAAGTTACTGGAAGATCTTGGATTCGATCTCCGGGAAGCAGTAAACGGAGAGGAAGCGGTC
>JBNLFC010000411.1:0-3407 GCA_050305335.1 Leptospirales bacterium | reverse complement strand
ATCGCCTGGATAATTATGAAGGATTGGTTCGCGCCGAAAAAAATACTCTCATTCATACCGTGTTGAAAAACATTCTGCACAATGCTTTCAAATTTACCCCTCGTGGAGGCACTGTCCAGATTACGTCTCGAAAAGAACTCGATGGCGCGCATCTTTTCATAGAGGATAACGGGGTGGGGTTTCCCGAAGAGCTTCGATCCAGGGCGTTTCTTTCTGAGCGACTGGGAAGCCGCAAGGGAACTGAAAATGAGTCAGGAACAGGATTTGGCCTTTATCTTGCCTCACGTTTTCTGGATGCTTTCGGGGCTCGAATTGCTATCGAGTCGCCACAGAGTGGTACCGGTACCGTTGTGCACATAATTTTCCAAATTCCCTAGTGTATTTCCATGGATAAATATTCAGATGCAGCGCTACCGGAGGAAATCCTCTTCCAATATAGTTCCGACGCATTTTTTTTGCTGGGAGTAGATCCGGGTCCAGAATTCTTTTTTATTAAAATTAATCCCGCCAATGAAAGGCTGACCGGAAAAAGCAACCGCGAAGTATCCGGCAAGTACATCGAAGAGGTGGACAAACCGCCGTTCAGCACTGATGCTTCACAGAGTTTTATTCGATGTGTAAATGAAAAGGAGCCTCTATCATTTGAAGAACGTTTAAATTTTGGCGAAGAGGAAAAAGTCCTCAAGACAACCCTGATACCGCTGAAAGATCATTGCGGAAGCGTTGTACGAATAGCTGGCATTGTACAAGAGGTAGCTGGAGAGAGAAAGATAGAAGATGAGTTCCAGCTTGCCAACTTTGCTTTGAATCATGTGAATGAAGCCGCATACCTTGCGGAAAAATCAGGACGGCTCTGCTATGTGAACGATGCAGCTATAAAAGCGACCGGCTATAGCAGGGGGGAACTCATCGGGCTTCAAGTTAAGGATGTGGACCCCAATGTCTCCACAGAAAGCTGGCTTTCCACCTGGGAGCATATCCGAAAAGATGGATCCGCTCTTTTTGAATCCATCCACCGTCGAAAAGATGGTAGCACATTCCCGGTGGAAATCAATACAAGCTATTTTGAGTTTCAGGGAAGATACTATATTCTTGGGTTGGTCCGTGATATTTCAGAGCGAAAAGCTGCCGAAGAATTGCTTGCTGCCAGAGAGCGTGAATACAGGACTCTTGCCGATAATTTCCCCTATTCCATCCTGAGATTCAATGCGAATGGTGAAGTCGTGTTTGTTAATGGAGATCCCTTAAAACACTTTTCCATGTGGCAAAACGGACACAATAGCGAATTCGATTCCGAACCTGTGACATGGGTTTTGGAAGAACATCCTGACTGCCTGCGAGCTCTAAAAAAAACAATACAATCCGGGGAAGCAGCACTGACAGAAGTGATGCTTATGACAGAAAAGGGAGAGCGTACATACGAGATCCGCATTGCTCCAGAACATGACAGCCAGGGGCGTGTTGAAGGTGCTCTTGCCATTGGTATAGACATCACTGAGCGAAAGGATATGGAAGAGGCGCTGATTGCCCGTGAAAAGGATTTTCGAACTCTTGCGGAAAATATTCCCGATACAATCGTTCGCTACAATCTGGAAGCGAAAAAAACTTTTATGAATGAAGCCATGCAGGCGCTTTATGGGGATCGGACCCTGGAGATGATCCATAAAACTCCTCTGGAACATAACGTTATCGGATCATATGCTCAAGAATATGACAGTCGTCTACGAAAAGTCATGGAGTGCGGTCAGAACGATGAGTTTATTATTCCAATTTTAAAGGGCAATGGCGAAACGATGTCTGTGAACATTCGACTTATTGCCGAAAAAGATCAGTCAGGACAGGTTACTGGAGCCCTGGCAATCGGGCGTGATGTTACTGAAAAAATAGAGGCGGAGCAAAGGCTTCGTGCCAGCGAACAGGCGTTTCGTGCCGTAGTGGAAAACTCTCCCGATACTATTGTGCGTTATGATAGATCATATCGTCGTGTTTATGTCAATCCTGCCATGCAAAGACTGCTCGGGCTCTCGCTCGATGAAATTCTCGGGACAACGCCAATGGAGCTTTCTCCCATTTTCGGTCAGGCGGACTATGTAAAGATATTGCGGGGGGTCTTCGATAGCGGGCTGGAGTTTGAAGGAGAGTTTTTTTTCAATGATACGGACGGTGAGCTGAAGTGGGGGCATTTGCGTGTGGCCCCTGAGATTGAACAGGATGGCCGGGTGGAGACCGTCGTGGCTGTTGGCAGAAACATCGATCCACAGAAAAAGGTCGAAATGGCCCTGCGGGAGAGCGAAGAGCACTATCGCAATATTTTTGAAAACACGCCAGATTCTATGTTTATCTTCGATGTATCAGAAGATGGGCACTTTACGATCAATGACATGAACCCCATGGCAGAGAAGATCATGGGTGGCACCAAAGATACGTTTCTCGGTAAGGTTTTTTTACCCGAAATGATTCCGTGGCGAACTTTCGAGCGATACGAATATAGTGTTCGTACCGGCCAGGTTGTTCGTTGCAGGGAGACCTCAGCGACTGCAGCGGGACGGCAGTATTGGGATTCCACCATCGTTCCCCTTCGTAGTGAATCAGGAAGAATATTTCAATTGATTTCCATTGCGAGAGATATCAGTCAGCAGGTTTTGCTGGAAAAACAGCTGGAGAAAATAGTTCAATCATCTCCGGGTGTCACAACCTCAATGATACTCAGTGTAGACGGTGCCTTCCGCTGTAGCTATGCATCTCCCAATGCAAGAGAGCTATTCGGATATACGTCGGCTGAACTGGAGAACAACGCGAATCTTATGTTTGATCGGATGCACCCTGATGATCGGGAAAAAATTAGAAAACGCTTTGAAGAGTCTTTCCAGCAATTGATACCGCTGCATCTCGAATATAGGTACAACCATCCCCTGAAAGGTGAAATCTGGGTAGAAGCTCGCATCCTGCCCGAACTGTTGCCAGACGGCAACGTACAGTGGGTAGGGGTTGGGTTCAATATTACCGAGCGAAAGTCTGCCGAGGCAACCATTCGGCAACTGAACGCTGATCTTTCCGCAACTTTGCAGGCAATACCAGATCTTCTTTTCGAGATGGATGCCCGGGGAGTATATCGAAACATCTGGTCTAAAAATGATGCACTGCTTGCAGCCGATAGAATCCAGCTTCTGGGGAACACCGTTTTTCAGGTGATGGATCCGGAGTCTGCAAGAACGGTAATGGAGGCGCTTCGCGTCGCGGAAGAGAAAGGGGTTTCCTATGGGAAAGTTATACGAATTGATCTTGTGGACGGTGAACACTGGTTCGAACTTTCTGTTTCACGAAAAAAAAGAGATGATGATGCTGTCTACAATGGTAACGGGCGAGTAAGTCAGTTGCTCCAGCATGACCGGGCCGGCCAGCAGCAT
>JBNLFC010000410.1:0-3409 GCA_050305335.1 Leptospirales bacterium | reverse complement strand
ACGATCGAAATGCCCTCTACTTCTTTTATCTCGGACAACTCTACTTCCGGCTGGAAAACTTTGAATCCTCGGCCCAGGCATTTCGTACGGCCTTTGAGATAGACGACCGGATGGCAGAAGCTGAGTTCAACCGGGGCGTGGCTCTCGAAAAGATGAACCGGGACAAAGAGGCCATTACTGCTTACTCAAACTCCATCAAAACAAGACCGGGACTGTGGCAGGCTTACCTGAATAAGGCCTTGATCGAAAAGAAAAGTCGTGTACTCGACAATGCACTCTCCACAATACGTGCGGGAATCAAAGAGAATCCCGAAGAGGCAGAGCTCTATTACCAGGAGGGGGAGATCCTGACGGTACTCAAGAGTTATAATTCAGCTATTCAATCCTACAAAAAGGCCCTCTCTTATCGTGTAGATTTTCCCGAGGCCTGGTACAATATAGGAATTCTTTACATTAGAACCGGAAATTCAGGCGAAGGGGAGCTGGCCCTTATTCGAGCCTCGCAGCTCAATCCTGAGGATCCGGCCCCCTTCTATGAACTGGGTAGACTCTACAAGTCTCAGAACAAACATATGAAGGCAATGGACTCTCTGGAGCGAGCGCTTACTATAAATCCGGAACATGCGGACGCCGCTATAGAGGTTATTCCGGTCTATATAGAGACAGGACTGAAAGATAGATCACTGGATCATGTTCGAAAGAGCATTTTGAAACATCAGGAGAATTACAGGCTGCAGTACAATGCGGGCCTTCTCTACAATGAAATCAGCATGAAAACGGAAGCCATTGAAAGCTTTAAGAAGGCGATCAAGGCCAAAGACAATGAACCGGCCCCCTACCTCTCTCTCGCTTCCACTTATAACGATTCGAAAGAGTATGACAGGGCAGCAAAAGTCTATAGTGCAATGCTGCAGAGAATCCCCGACTCAGCGGAAGGGCACAGGGGACTGGGCTACCTGCTCTACTTTAGACTCAACAATAGAGAAGAGGCCAGGGTTCATTTCAAGGAGTATCTCCGTCTGGAACCGAAAGCCAGTGATGCAAAAGAGATCCAGGGCTACATAGACTCCTGGTCACTGTAATTTCCATAAGTCACGCTCTCCACTGTTTCTTCATCACTACCTTTCGGAGCCGGCACCCGGCCCTGCGGATCCAGCCCTGCCCTTGTTGAATAGAAAATTCTGGTCAAGGCGTCCCCGGCTTCCAATCATGGCCTCCGTTGGATGGAGATTCCAGTCTTTGAAAAGCAGAGTCTCAATCCAGAGGGGAGTGCATCGGATATGAAAGTAAATATTCAGGACAGGGCCGATCAGGTCATCGGAAAGAGCCAGGGCGGAAAGGATATCCATCTCTATATTCGTGGAAGCGGAAAGCTGCCGGTTCTGCTTTTTGGTGGGGTGCACGGTGATGAGTCGGAAGGATTTCTCTTTGCCGAAAAACTGGTTGAAGAGATCGATGCAAGACATGTAAGCCTTCCGGAAGGTGTGCAGCTCTATGTCATTCCCAGAATGAATCCCGACGGATGCGAGGTCCTTCGCAGGACAAACCAGAGAAACGTGGATTTGAACCGCAACCTTCCCACACACGACTGGGTCGGGGATTTCAAAAATGTAAGATATTTTCCTGGAGAGAGCGCTGGAAGTGAGGCAGAATCCATTCTCACCGTGGATCTTATCGAGACAGTCGATCCGGCTACAATCATTTCTCTTCACAGCTATGAGCACGCCATGGTAAATTTCAACGGCGAAAGCGAAAACCTGGCAAACGCAATGTCCGAGAAAAACGGCCTCCCGCCAAAGGGAGATATCGGCTATCCGACTCCGGGAAGCCTGGGAACCTATGCCGGATGGGAGAGAAACCTTCCCACAATCACTCTGGAGTTTTTTCGTGGGGATACTCCGGAAAATATCTGGGAGACACAGCTGGACGGAGTTCTTGCCGGTATCTCATTTTACCTGGAAAATCCCATACCGCAGAGAAAGAAGATCTAATACTGATTAAATCCTAATTAGAGAACAAGATAAATCAACAAGCATTATTTCAAACAGGAACAATAGAATGTACGAAGAACTGGAAAAAAAGATCGAAGCACTTTATGAGAATCGTGAAGGCTTAAAAGAAAAAGGCGGCAAAGAGGCCGTTCTTGAAACCGTTGCCCTTATCAATGACGGAAAGCTCCGTGTAGCCGAACCCGTAAAACAGGGAGATTGGAAGGTAAACGCCTGGGCGAAAAAGGCCATACTTCTCTATTTCGGAGTAGCCGAGATGAAGGAGATGAAGTCGGGTGATCTTACATTCTACGATAAGATCCCTACCCGCACTGATCATGCGGAGCGCGGTGTTCGCGTTGTTCCCCACGCGATATGTCGCTACGGTGCCTTTATCGAAAAGGGAGCGATCATGATGCCTTCCTATATAAACATCGGCGCCTACGTCTCCACGGGAACCATGGTGGATACCTGGGCCACAGTGGGAAGCTGTGCGCAAATCGGAAAGAATGTCCACCTGAGCGGTGGAGTAGGAATCGGTGGTGTTCTGGAACCGCCTCAGGCAGGTCCCGTAATTATAGAAGACAATGCCTTTATCGGATCCCGTGCCATCCTCGTTGAGGGTGTAATCGTTGAAGAGAAGGCTGTAATCGGAGCCAATGTTGTAATCACAGCCTCTACTCCCATCATTGATGTAACCGGTCCCGAAGAGAAGATCATCAAGGGTCGTGTCCCCGCCGGATCTGTTGTTATCCCAGGGACTCGCATGAAAGAGTTCCCATCGGGAACCTACGGAACCCCTGCCGCTCTTATCATCGGAAAGCGCAAGGCAAGCACCGACGAGAAGACCTCCCTGGAAGATACCCTCCGCGAATTTAACGTAAGTGTATGATTCTTTCACCGAATTTCTCTGTTTCTCTGTGTTTTTTACCACGGAGAAGCGGAGGAACAGAGATTTGTGATATGTGGATGGATGTTTTATTGTATCCCGGGGAAGTTTTAATGATGCGGCGTCTGTGGCGTTTTTGAATTTTCAAAACATTGATAATTTGTATAAAAATAGTAGTATATTTTTTTGTTGTCATGTTAACAACTTAAGGTAAAATGTCAGTAAAATTGGTTTTATTGATGTTCAGCTTTTATGGAAAGAATACGAATTGGCTGCGTCGTGAGTATCACACGCCCGGTCTGCAGGGTAAAGGGATTCTTTTTGCTCTTGTCGTAGCTCTCTTTGGTTTTGGTTCCTGCTCACCGAATACGGGAGACCTTCTTCCCGAATTAATCCTCCTTGATTCAATGAAACCGCCATTGTATAACATATCCGGGACGTTCGATGGCTTTCTAGGTCTTGAGCTACGTATTGAAAATAATGTATCCCATACACAGCCGTTGCGTGGGGATGATTATAATGAAATTATTGA
>JBNLFC010000409.1:0-3418 GCA_050305335.1 Leptospirales bacterium | reverse complement strand
CCGGAATACGGAGGAGCACATGTTCGATCTGGGACGGGAATACGTTGATTCCCCGGATTACCAGCATGTCGTCACTCCTGCCAGTGATGCGGGCAATCTTCCGGGCTCTCCCGCAGGGGCGGGAGTCGGAAAAGATCCGAAAGGATCGTACCTGTTGCAACGGGAATTCGTCAACAGCTTTCGGGGAGGAGGGAGTATTCGTCGAAGGAAGAACTCCGGAGAGGAGCGTCATCTCTCCTGGAAGAGACGGGAGTGAAGAATCCATTTTAGAGCGAGGGGCGTGGCAAGGGTGGTGACGATGGCCATGATCACGATGGCGGAGAAGAGATTCTCCACGAGCGGATTCCCCGCAGGGTGACGGAAGATGCCCGCCCGCAGGGCGATATCGGCGATCACCAGTTCCACGGCACCGCGGGAGTTCATACCCACCCCCACCAGAAGGGAGTCCCTGCGGGAGAGACCGATCCCCCGTGCGGGAAGAGCGGTTCCCGCCAGTTTCCCCAGAACAGCCGTGAGGATCAGGGCCGCCACAAAAAGAGGGATGTGAACGAAAGCGCTCGGATCCAGATGCAGTCCGATGGAGACGAAAAAGATGGGCGCCAGAAAACCGTTGGTGATGGCGGAGATCTTGCGAAGGACATCGTCGTAGATGGAGCCGGAGAGGGTGCGGCGTACGAAAAGCGTTCCCGCAGCGAAGGCTCCCAGAATGAAGTGGATGCCCAGGAGCTCGGCGAGAACCGCGAAAGAGAGAGCCACGATCAAAAGGAGGCTGAACTCGAACTCCTCCAGGGAGGTGCGGCGAAGAATTTTCTTCAGTATAAAGGGGAACAGATAGCGTCCCGCCAGAAAGGTGATGACAAAGAAGAGCAGTACGCGACTTCCCAGAAAAAGAAGCTGGAAGGCGCCGGGCAGAGCTCCCGTCTCCAGGATGCCCGTGAGAACAGCCAGAAGAAGCAGGCTCAGAATATCGTCCAGAACCGCCGCGGAGAGGATCACCTGGCCCGCAGGCGTATTGAGATATCCCAGGTCCATGAGCACCTTGATGGTGACAGGCACGGCAGTGATGGCCAGAGCCACCCCCAGAAGAAGAGCCTGGGAGACGCGGTACGCGGAGGGAGGGAGCCAGAGCCAGCCCAGAGTGGCGCCCAGAATCAGGGGAAGAAACATCCCTCCCAGCGCCACGAAGATGGAGCGGGTGGAGGCCTTGAGAAATTCGCCGGGCTGCACCTCCAGCCCGGCCAGCAGCATGAGAAAGAAGATGCCCAGATCGGTAATGGTATTTTTCAGCAAAGTTGTCGCTTATTTCAACTTGCTTTTTCTAATAGCTTATTTTCCTCTACGGGATTAATGTAAACAACTTCTTTTCGTACCCATAGCTTTGGCTTGCGACTCCATCGGATCGGATTATTCTCATAGGCTTTCTGGTATGTAGCCCGCCTTTTCTCCAGAATCGAATCATCTTTACCATAATGACGATCATGTGGAGTAACAAAGGATATACCGGAATGCAGATGCTCACGATTATACCAGTAAACAAATCCTTTCATCCACTCTTTTGCCATCTCCATACTGGCAAATCTTTCAGGGTAAGAGAACCGGTATTTGATGGTCCGAAAAAGTGATTCGGAATATGGATTATCTGTGCTGACTCGCGGTCTTGAAAGAGATGGCACCACATTCAAAGCCTGCATCATGGCAAGCATGGAGTATCCTTTCATGGGGGCTCCATTATCTGAATGCAGAGTAATTCCCCGGACACATTTTCTGATAGAAAGCTTTCGTAACATTTCAGCTGCTTTCGCACTTGATTCGGTGTCATGGATCTCCCAGTGCACGATCATTCTTGAGAAAATATCCACGATGAGGTACAGATAGAAATAGTGTCCGGCCACCTCCGATTTCAACCATGTGATATCCCAGCTGTAAACCTGATCCGGTCCATTTGCAGCAAGCCGGGGTTTTTCCCGCCTGGCAGGAGCTTTTGATTTTCGTCTGTGGGAAAGCATTCTCTCTTCTTTCAGAATGCGATAAAAGGTGGCTTCAGAGGCAATATACATGCCTTTTTCAGCCAGTTTTGCAACAATTTCCGACGGATAGAGATCTCTGTATTCCTCGCTGCAGCTTACTTCTATGATTCGTCGCCTTTCTTCCTCCGTCAGTTTATGAGGAATCTTTCGAATGGAACCCTTTCGCATATCCTGCCTGAGATCCTTGCGCCATCTCTGGATCGAACGTCTGCTGATTCCGCTCATATCCGATATCACCGATAAACGAGCTCCGCTTTCCATCGCTTCATCCACTGCCTCAAGAAAATTCTCTTTCAACTGTATGGAGTTCATGCTTCCTCGTCCTCCAACAAGGTCTCCAGTTTTTTTTTGAGAACAATCAATGCGGACATTTCAGCCAGGGCTTTGTCTTTCCTTCGAATATCCTTTTCCAGATCTTTGATCTGCTTCTTGAATTCCTGTTTTTCCTTTGCGCTAATTCCGCTGGAAAGTCCGCTCAGGGCTTCCTGGATCTCCTTTTTCCAGAGGGTTAAATGACCTGAATGCAGTCCTTTCTTCCTGAGCCATTCCCCTTGCTCTTCGGGAGAAAGCCCAGCTGCTTCTATAATAGCCTCGTTCTTCTCGGGCAGTGTCCATTCATCGGGTGTTTTATCATGATCAGCCATTTGGACACTATCTTTCAAATCACGGAGCCATCTGTAAATCGTTTGTATGGAGATCCCGGTTTCTTGAGAAACGGCATGGGCTGATGGCCCACCGGGTGCAATGAGCCTCCTTACTATACTTCTTTTGAATCCTTCTGAATATCTCATCTGTCACCTCATTAAAGGCGACATCTTTGCTGAGAATGGGGGGGGACACTACCTCATTGGTTCGATTGAATTTGACATTGCAGTTCTCCTTATGAGTTATTATCCGCATAACAATAACTTGTTACGGTTGGCATGATTCTAGGAGTGACAAAGCCCCCATGAAGAATCCCCATAGCGGGACAGAGGCCCTTCGTTTAACTCCTTCTTTCCGAAACGTGAGAACGGGATTGATTCGGAAAGAAGCTTGATGAGTTAGCCGTAATGAGGCATTATACATGCTGCTTTTGAAATTCCAGAACTGCTTTAACATCATCTTTTATTTTCAACAATTCCATGCTGCCATTATTCCTACCCAAAAATGCGCACAGGGAATTAAAATCACTTTTTTCCCCTTTGTTACTTTGCAACATTGAATCTATGTGTTGAAAATTAGAGTTATAATTTTCAAATGCTTTCTTGAACCAATTTACTGCGTCAATTACAGTTTCAATTTTTTCATATTTTTGAAAAAGTCAAACATCAAATATTTAGGGACGGAGTGTGTTCCAAACACTAGATGTACCGGTTAGTGTGTATTAGTTTCAATTGAGTCCTGCCCCA
>JBNLFC010000408.1:0-3430 GCA_050305335.1 Leptospirales bacterium | reverse complement strand
GTTTTATCGTAGTAGGGCGCAGTTACACCTTTGCCACTGCTGGCTCTGCCATCCCCTTTTTTAACCAGCTTCAGCCCCACCGTGGCAAGACCTCGGTTACGAAAGCCCAGCAACCCCGCACCATATTCGCTCACATCTAAGACTCTTCCATCTACATAGGGTCCCCGGTCATTCACCCGGGCCAGTATCTCTTTTCCGTTCTCCAGATTTTTCACCAGAACAATAGAACCCAGCGGATAGGTTCTATGAGCCGCGGTTAACTTACGGGCGTCAAAAATCTCTCCGTTAGCCGTCTTTTTTCCATTAAAATCTCTTCCATACCAGGATGCGGTTCCTACCTGATCATAGCTTCCATCATTCAGAAGTGATCCAGAAATCAGACCGCTCTTTGTTTCTCCATTCGAAGCTTGAGTGGACGCCTCCGAACTACCGGGATTATTTTCTTCTGATGAATTGCTTGCTGTCTGCGTAGATGAGGTATCGGAACTTACAGAATGACTCTCATCGGGAGTTCCATTGCCAGGTAAAGCGCCAAAAAACTGTTCTTCTTCCGGTGTTGCTCCGGGAATAGCGCCTTCTTGTCCACGCTCTATAGTGCCCTTTTCTAAAAGCCCCTCGTTGCTGGATATTTCCGGTCTTTGCGAAGGAGCGGAAGGAACCACCGATGCGAGTGTTTCATGTTTTTCCCCACTGGCTAAAGGCGGGCATTGAGCAGAAGGAGTAGAGACAGATCCAGGAGCAGCTTCAAAGCGAGATTCAGGCAACCTGGAACTCTGCACCAACCTGCTGGAGGAAGGATGTGTTTTGGAGCTGACCGCCAGAGATGGATGCACGGAATCGCCGGGAGCTTTCTCACCAGGGCTCATTGATAAGGGAACGGTTGTATTTGTTGTAATGGTGGTGGTGGAGCAACCCACTGTTCCCACCATGACTGTACTCAATATGACTATACTTAAAAATGTCAATCGATCCTCAGGACCCATAGCACCAACTCCCGGCATTAGTCGGGAATCTCCAGACGGAGCTTCCCATCTACATCTATCGGTCGAAAAGGGTAAAAATCGTTAGAAAAACCGGTCCGGTAACGAAGGGTATAGAGGAAATCCCTCTTATTTTTTCTGGCTTATAACCTTTCTCAGTTCCGGCATGCAAGGGGTGTGGATGTATCCCGGATGGTTTTATAGGCTTGATAATTCCAGGAAAAGGAGATGCCCGTGCTGAACATGCTTTTTGTATTGAGAAAAGTATGCCAGCCCCTGCGTAAGGATGTGCCAAGGGAAGACACCTCTGCGTAAGCTCCCAGCAGTCCCTCATAGGCTTCGGCAGGACTCATATTCTTGAGCTGAAAAACAGGTTCAAGGATTGTGTAGTGCTTCCAATCTTCGGGGTAGTTGGTCAATAGCAGTCGCTTTTCCTCCGCAAGCTGTTGGTAGAACGCACTGCCAGGCAATGGAGTCTCAATGGTCATCTGCACGGCATCGATCCGATTCTCCAGTACAAAGTCTACAGTACGGCGAAAAACATCCTTATCCTGAGTGTCCGTGCCAAATATGAAACAACCAATGATAGCAATTCCATGATCATGGATTTTTTTAATTGCATCGGCGTAGTTGCGCGTATTGGGACGCAGGTTAACCGATTTATTCATGGATGAGATAGTACCGCTATCCAGGGATTCAAACCCGATGAGAAGCGCTCTGGCTCCACTGTCCGATGCAGCCTTCAAAAGGTCGTCATGCTCCACGATATTCAGACATGTCTGCCCTCCCCACTCCTTGTTACTCTCTTTGAGTCGTTCAAAGAACTCATGAGCACGACGCAGATATTTGGGTCCGGAACCGATGATATTATCATCGACTATGAAGATACGTTTATCCTTGATTGAGTTGATCTCATCAATCACATTGTCTATGTTACGCAATCGATATTTTGCGCCATTGAAAGCGGTTACAGAGCAAAAATTACAATCGAAGGGACAGCCGCGTCCGGTCTGCACGGTTTGAACAAAATATTTGCCGCGCAATAGGTCACGGCGAGGAGCTGGCATATGCTCAATATCCGGACGCTGGTGGGCTGTATAGAGTTTCTGCATTCTGCCATGTTCGAAATCCTCCAGCACCCTGGGCCAGATCTCTTCCCCTTCACCCACAACCACGGCATCGGCGTATTGCATTGCCTCCTCACTCATGTGAGATGCATGAATACCACCCATGACCACAGGCACACCTCTTTCCCTGAACCTGCGGGCCACCTCATATGCGCGCGGTGCCAGCGGAGTCATACAGGTGATGCCTACAAGGTCGACCTTTGTATTGAAGTCCAGATCCTCCACGGCTTCGTCCACTATTTCCACTTCGTAGTGCTCGGGTGTATAACGGGCAATTACAGCCAGGTTCAGAGGTGGAATAGCAAGAACTTTAATATTGGAATGGAGGCTTTCTTTATACGCCGGATTCACCAGAAGAATTTTCTTCATTCAGGACGTCCTTTCTCTGTAAAATTTCAGAACCGGGCAGGTGCACTTTGGTGGGTGCTCCATGGGATGCAGTTGAGTCCGGAATGGCCTGTGTCACCCATGGAGATGGCCTAAAACTATTTTGCTGAGGAGCCAGGGGGAACAGCGTCAGTCTTTGAACTGGATGGAGCCACATCCACACAACCGCCCTCTTTTCTCATGGTTTTATAGTATTCTACCTGATTTTTAAAGTAGTCATCCCGATCGAAATTGGGATTCTTTTCAATGGCAATGCGCTCGGAGATATCTTTCTGAATCTGAGGCATCTCTTTCGCGATAGTCTGGTTTTTCAAATATTCGCCCGCGACATCAAGACAGCTATCCAGAGGCAGAGGCCCCACTTTGGCTGGATATTGTCTGCGCAATTCCGAGCATTTGGTCTGTTTGTCTTCCTCGCTGATTTTTACCCGCTCGTTCACCTTTTCAGCCAGGTAGAGGTTCACCACAGTCTCCATCATAACCTGATTCAAGATGTTCTTAATGATCGGACGATCCATAAAGCCTTCTTTTCTGGCAACATCATACATTCGCAACATATCGCGGTACTGTTCATAATTGTTTTCAGGCTGAAGTAGAAGAATGGTGCTCTGCAAGGCCGGGTTGGGAGGAATTCGGTCAGGATTACACATAAGTTTAAAAAGTGTCTTTTTTTCCACGCTATAGAGTCGCGATACCTTCTCCACGTAGGTAGAGTAATATTCCTCATACTCAGATGTGGTAACATCATGGCTTCCGATGGTTTCCACAACCTTACCCTTTTTGCATGACGCCATAGCGGAAATCATTGCGGCAAGCAATGCTACCAGTCCAGCACGTACAAGAATCTTAACATTGTTTAGCATAATTGCTCCTCTCACTGCCGTGACAACCTGATCATTGAACTTCAACCAGAGGATAGACTCTCTATCATTCACG
>JBNLFC010000407.1:0-3430 GCA_050305335.1 Leptospirales bacterium | reverse complement strand
GGAAAACATATAAGTCGTGCCCGAAAGCAGAAAAATCGAAACAATTAAAAAAAATTTGCCAATCCATTCGATATGACGGTATACCCATAAAAACTTATATCGTTTGATGAGCAAGTCGTTCAATTCGTGAAACCAGAATGCGATATTGAGCAAAAGCAGCACCAAAGCTCCAAACACAAACAGTAGTCGGAATGTAAGGAATGCTACTTTAAAGAAGCCTGGAATCGGTGTTTTCTGGATTCTTGCATCTATTTTAATAATGGATGTAAAGATAGAGTAGGTGCCCAGGATGGCGAAAAAAAGACCGGCGGTGAAGAATTTCTGGTTTCTGCGATATATAATATTCTCCAGGCTTCGATCAATGGGCTGGAAGACGTCCCCTGGCAACAACTTGCCGATGGAGTCGGTGATGAAATCCACTTCTCCCGGTTTGTGGTTCAGAGCCAGAAAGCTTACGACCAGCACGATCATGGGAAGTATGGATACAAGAATCTGAAATGTCAGGTCCGAAGACATCCCATGGATATCCACTCCTGCCAGTGCGCTGGACAACCTCTGGAAAAAAGGGGCTTTGTGCATACCTTTATTACGACTGTCATTCTTTTCATTCATCTCAAGCAATATTCCATTGGAAATGGATTTGCTCTAAAAACTGAAAAAACCCTGCAGTCATCCTGTCAGGGTTTTTCATTATTTTTTTAGAGAGCTTTCTGGATCGAATGAACTGTGTATTCATCCTGGTTTTCCAGCCGTGCGCTTTCGCCTACTTTTTTTCCGATCAATGCTCGACCCAGCGGAGACAGATATGAGATAATGTTTTTTTCTGTATCCGCGTCCCATGGGCCGAGAATGGTGAAGTTTTTCTTCTCTCCTCCATTAATGGATACCATCACTTCGCACCCGAGTGTAACAATACCATCTCTAAGATAAGATGAATCAATGATTCGAGCTTTTTTGAGCTCTTCGTGAAGCGAGGTGATTTCGTTCTGGAGGGTAGCCTGTTTTTCTCGGGCTGCTTTGTATTCGGCGTTTTCCCTGAGGTCGCCCTTTTCCTGTGCTTCACCAATGTCTCTTGAGTTGGCTGGCATCTCAACGTTAATGAGGTGGTCCAGATAGGCTTTCTTACTTTCCAGCCCCTCTTTTGAAACAAGTATCATGGAGTCAGGAGGAAGGAGTTGTGTCTCCTCTCGAGCGGTTCCAATCTCTTCATCTTCCGCACTGATATCGGACTTCACTGAGTCGGGTCGTTTTTCCTCGAGATAGGCAACCAGGTTTTCTTTATGGGCATCCGGAACATAGGGTACATCCCGGAAAATAGCCGCCATGCGGCGTATAGTGCCGGCATCGGCGTTGGCAATTACTTCTGCCAGTGGGCTCTGTCCTATGGATTCGACTGTGATGTTGGTTGTACCAAAAATGGCCTCAATCGCAGAGTTCTTCAGTCTGGTTCCCTTTTTTTCAATCTGAACCATGGGTTTCAGCAGTCTGAAAATCAACAGAAGGATTTCCTCACGGTTGTACTCGATCCATTCGTAGTTCCACTGCTTCGTAAGAATGGACCTGGCAGCCCAGAGAAAAATCTCCGGATGCTCGCGATACTTGCTAAAAGCCCGTTTCAGGAAGCTTTTCAGAGTTGTGAATTGTTCCAGACGATTCAGTTCTGAAATTACCTGGCGGTTGATCTTAATGGGAACTTCAAAGAGGATCTCCAGAAGAATTTCCGGATAGTCTTCTCTTGTTTTGATGATCAAGTTTACAATGTCTCTTTTGAATTCTGCAGACTGAGTTTCCGCACAGAGCGCTACAAGAGCTTCTTTGCCCTCCTTGCGAAAGATATCCAGAATATCATTGCGCGAAATGGAGTGATGGATTTCGTAATCATCGTCGAAATAGGCAGCCGCCGCTTCAAGAAAGAGAAAAGCGTGAATTCTTTTCAGACGATCTTTGTTTTTTTCCTGATCTGCGTAGTGTTGCAGGAATACTTCCGCGGCGTTTTCGGCCTCCTGGTCCTTGAGACTTTCCAGCGCCAATTCCATCCGCTTATTCCAGTCCGACTCTGCCTGGAAGCGCATGATCAACTCTTCAGACATTTTCATGGGAGTGTCTCGAAGGATGATCTCGTCTTTTTTTCGAGGATTGAAACCGAATTCAGGATTTTTCTTTAATAGCGTGCGGACTCCACTCCACCATTTTGACCAACCCTCGGCAGGTAGAAAATTGGGAATCACTTCCTGCTTTATTTCTGCAAGGGTCATCGAGTTGTTGAAAGAGGAGATCAGCATTTTACAGAATTCTATTTTATCAGTTTGAAACACCTCTTTCAGGAATTCGGGATTTTCATAGTTGAGCACCCAGATATGATTGGGGCCAAGAGGCTGGAGGCTTGATATTGCCATCTGGATTGTCATCTTCTGGCCAGGATTGTCTTTAAAATCTATAATCACTTGCTCTGCATCAATGCTGTTGATTTTGCCAACACCACGAGTTCGGTGATAGACGTAGTTGTCTCGATCGAATACAATATTTCTCTCGAAACTTGCAATGCAGGGACCAACAGATTTCTTATGGTTGGTAAGATCGGACATGCGAAGAAACTCTTCCAGCAGAGAGTGGTTTGCGTAAAGTGCACGATAGGCACGAACCAACTCCGACCTTGCCCTGGACGAAGAAGGTTCATACTCCAGGATTTTTTTGAGAAGGATGATCACATTGGGCCAATCTTCTGCTATGCGATATGGCTCCACAAGGTTTACGATATATGCGGCGGCTCGTGTTTTTTCCCTGTTGCCCACAAGTACTCGTTCAATCCTTTCAAAAAAGGCCAGATCTTTGTGGTCGTGGGTAACCACAAGGTTCCAGACATCCTCCAGATTGCGGTAGTCCCGAAGGCGAGCGTAAGCCTCTCCGGCTTGCTTCAGAAATTTCATAGCCTCTTCGGCATCTTCTTCCAGTATGGAAAGGGCGTATTTACGTGCAATATCTGGATTTTTTCTATCAATGGTAGCCAGCTTCTCCAGGTAGGGACGCAGTTCCTTTTTTCCGCGAAGACGTTCGGTGCTTTCTACTTTGGCACGGAGAGCCAGACGATTGTTTTCCTCAACCTCCAGAATGCGATCTGCAATATGATCCAGGATGGTCCACTTTGCATTTTTCTGGTACTCCTCCAGAAGTGAACGCATATAGCGCATTCCATCCAGGTTACCAGCTTTGAGTTGCATGGTTCCCATTATGTAGCGTGAGACAAGAGAATCCGGACTCTCGGCAAGATGTTCTTCAAGAACTTTCGTCAATCGCGCTTTTTCAGCAGTTTCGCCGAGTTCTGCGGCAATTTCATCCAGAAGCTTGATCCTGCTCAGCTGCACCGATGCGTTGTCTTTCATCAACCGCTCTTCATTCAGTTGCGCGTTGATTTTACTCTCCAGAGTGCCTG
>JBNLFC010000406.1:0-3436 GCA_050305335.1 Leptospirales bacterium | reverse complement strand
CTCAGTCTGGGATAATGGAAAAGCTCTCTCACATTTCTCGCCATTCGGAAACGAAACGTGTTGTAAATATTATTTCCGCCTTCCATGGAATAAACCCACCATGGCATTTCCAGAGATGTGACGCTCCCCCCGGGAGCGATTCGTTGCTCATGCACATCTTCTTCCACCGGGATATGATCCGAGTGTTTTTGAGTGGTATCCGGATAATTGGCAGATGCTAAATTTTTCTGTATGTAAAGAGTCCACTCCCGTCCTTGAGGCGTTACAGGTGGCGGTGGTCCGAAGATACGAGACGATGATACTGCTCCATAACGTTCCAGAATAGGATCCAATTTTCGTGAGAAGCTTGTGTAGCACTCTTCGCACCCCAGAAATCCGTTCTGTAAATACTCCTCCCAGGCGACGCCACATCGACCACAGACAGGAGAATTGTCGGTAAAAAGGCTTTTTCCTGGGCGAGTCCAGGAAAAAAACTGCTCCTGGATTGCCCGGGAGGGTATCGTTTCCGAATGAAGCGTTTTTGAGTGTTCCCGGCTCATCCTCAGCTGGATGCTCCCTCCTGATGGAGTATCCCTCCGACCAATCGATAGCGTATGGGGACTCTGGCTGCCAGCTCCCGATCATGGGTTACGATTAAGAGAGTGAACTGGAGCTCTTGTTGCAACTGCCAGAGTAGTTCCGCCAGCCGATCGGAGTTTTTTTTATCAAGATTGCCTGTAGGCTCATCAGCCAGAATCAGCTCTTTCCCGCCGACCAGAGCACGGGCAACGCCAGCTCTCGCCATTTCGCCCCCGGAGATCTGGGATGGGTAGTGGGTAGAACGGTGAGACAAACCAACCTGCCCCAGCATATCATTGGCCTGTCTGGCAGCTTCCCGGAAGGAGAGGCCTTTTATCAGCATAGGCATCATTACATTTTCTACGAGCGTAAAATCTGGCAATAGATAGTGATGTTGAAAGATGAAGCCCAGGGCACGCGCTCGGAATCGCTCCTTTTCGGCAACATTCATAGAAGTTACTTTATGTCCCAGAACCTCCACGCTGCCTGATGTGTGAGAATCTACTGTGGCCATAATGTGGAGTAGCGTGCTTTTGCCAACGCCGGACGCCCCCTCCACGGAAACAATGCTCCCTCTGACCACCTCCATATTCAAATGGTCCAGGACCCGCACGGTTTCCCCTTCCCCGCGGTATTCCTTTACGAGATTGCGAATTCGTATTACGGGAGAATCAGTCATTGCGAATGGTCTCCACCGGGTCCATCACCGCCGCTTTCCGCGATGGGAAGTATCCGGCCAAGCCGCTGAGGATCATGGTGGTCAACGCAACACCAAAAATCACATTCATATCGGCATAGACCGGTAGATGATCAAAATAGTAAATGTTTCTCGGTATCAGATGGACAGGGGACCAGCTGCTGAAGAACCATTCACCGATTCCGTTGAGTATCTCTTCCACAAGTTGTATGATAGCCTCCAGACGATCGGCGATGAACATTCCAAGGGATCCGCCCACTGCTGTGGAAAGAAACCCGATGAGCATGGAGTGTGTCGTAAAAACCACAATAATGGAAGAGGTGGGAAGACCCATGGCTCGCAGCATACCAATGCTACGATTTCTCGCCTTGACAAGCAGGTTCACAGTGACCCAGATACCGGCCACGCCAGCAATAATCAAAAGGCCCATGATAATAATCATTAACGTCTTTTCCAGTTGCAACGCAGCCAGAAAATTCCCCCGTTCATCTTTAATGGTTCGGATATTATAGGAATAGGCACTATCCGGCAAAAGGGTCCTCAAATCGGCGCGTATATGATCTACATCGCTCAGGTCGTGAAGCTGTACGATAATCTCGGTTATACTCCCTCTCATAGCCATGACCCGCTGTGCTGTGGCCAGTGAAAGAAAGATCAAATTCTGGTCAAATTCATAGTAACCGGTGCGAAAGTAGCCTGCTATAGTAAATTCTTCTTTCTGGATATTCATACCCCGCGTAATGCTCCCGCCCTGGGGTAAATAAAGCCGGATCCGATCCCCGACTTGCCAGCCATAGTAACGGGCTAATTCCCGTCCTACGATGACGAAGTTTCCGTTGTTGAAATTACGAAGCAAATCGCGATTGTAGTGCACAATCCGGGGAAACTCTCTGAGATTGCCCGAGGTCAGGTCTTCATCAAAAACGGGGAGCGCCCGGACTGATTTGCCTTCAAACTGGTTTTCAATCTCCAGTAGTGCGTTAATTGATATACTTCCGAATACTGAACGAATTTCTCGAGAAGCCACAGGATCCGCTTCTACCGACTGACGCAAACGGCTTGCCTGGCCCATTTCCAGCACATGATTGGGCCTGGCAACAGTCACATGATATCCCGAATTCCAGAGGGAGCGATGAACTTCCTGTTGAAAGCCGTTAAAAACAGAAAGAACCAGAACCATGATGAAAACCATGAGGGACATGAACAAAAATGATAGCCGTGTTCCCAGGCTGAAAATGACAGTTCGCCCCTGGCCTCTGAGGTAGCGCATGGCAAGAAAGAACTCAAGAGCCCTTCCACGAATAAAAACGACAGGATTCACTCAGATAACAGAAATTGAAGCTCGATTGCTTCAGTCAAGTAAGAACTCATAACAAATCCAGGCATTAAGGATTGCTTGCGGTTTTTGTAAGGACGCAACGGATCTCCCTTTTTATTACTGGCCAGAGAAGAGGGCTCTACTAATCTGCACCATCATGCGACGACGGATCATTGATACTTCCATCCTGCTTCTATACCTCATCTACTTCCTATCTTTGATCTTTGGCCGGCCTTCCGTGGAGCCACTCCGTCCGGGAGAATGGTGGGATGATGGTTCTGAATCCTATGCGTATACAGAGCGGGAAAGACAGAGGGAAGAAACCTTTATGAATGGGTCTACCACGGGAAATCTGGCTGAAGTGGACGAGAAGACTTCCGCAGGTACGCCCATGTGGATGCCCGGAAAAATCAGGTGGAGTCCCGGCTATCTCAATACAGTGCTGGCCATCAACCAAATACGAGTCCTGCTGGATGATCCACTTCTGGAAAGCGACGGACGACCGGAAAGCCTTGCCCGAAAACTGGAGAGAGCCTACATTCTTGACGCATTTCTCCTATCCATAACGCTCTTCTGGAGTGGCCTCATATTGATCCTCCTGGTGCCTGCATGGAAAAGGGAATGGTTCTCCCGACCAATGATGGTCATGTTGATTCTGCCTTCCATTCTCAGCGTTTTGGTGATTATGTCAGTCAGCCGCAGGGAGCAGATTGCACACATTGGGTTCCACCCGCTGATACTTTTCTATATGATTCTCGAGACGACACTTCTTCTGGGAGGCCTCCACCTTCTCTATGCCCTGCTTCTTCCGGCTCGTCCTTCAGGACAGGATCTGCCGGATGCTCGTTTCATGGATCACTTAA
>JBNLFC010000405.1:0-3444 GCA_050305335.1 Leptospirales bacterium | reverse complement strand
CGGGGAATTTTCGCCTCTTCAATGCACTCCATAGTGACTGGAATTGTAGCGGAACTGGAAGAAGTGGAAAACGCTGTGGCAAGGGCTGTAGACATCTTCGCAGCGAAACGAAGGGGGTTTCGCCTGCCCATCCAGAAGAGAATCACAGGCAATATCAAAAGAGAATGAAGAGAGAGCCCCAGAATTACATTCTGTACATAGTAGCGGAGATTCCATAACTCCAGAAGAGCGGCCTGACCACCACCCGCTTTTGCCAATCGCCCGGCCACCAGAGCCATAATTCCGGGAGCGGAAAATAGAATCACTCCATCGACCATTTTCATCATAACCTCTTCCAACGCGGAAAAAAAATCCACGATTACACCGCCACGGCTTCCCAGAGTGGAAAGAGTCATACCGAAAAGGAGTGAAAATACAATGATGGGCAATATTTCAAATTTGACCATGGATTCAAATATGTTAGCAGGAATCAGGTTCAAGATCATGGAGGTAATGGTAATAGACCCGGTATTCCCTTCGGAAAAACCTCTGACCGAGGCTGCTACCGAAGGGAAAGGAAACATGTTGGTAATGAGAAGCCCGATTGCTACTGCAATCAGAGTTGTAACTCCATAGTACAGAAGCGTTTTCAAACCCATGCGTCCCAGGCGTCGTATATCTCCCAGTCTGGCCACACCGGCAACCATGGACGCAATGATAAGAGGAAGAATGAGCATTCGAAGTAATTTCAAAAAAAGGTCTCCCAACCAGGAGATCGCCCTTGCCAGATCCATAAAAAAGGTGCCCAGGATTACACCGATGATCACAGCGATGATGATGCTTACGGGAAGAAGGGTATGTTTGCTTGCGCGCCAATCTTTTGTTTTAAATGCTTCTAGCCATCGAGCCTGGCGAGGAGGTAACTCATTTTTTTTTCCCATTTTCATCTACTCTCTATAACAATCCGGCAACGAGCTGAGTCACAAAAAATTTTTCCAGCTCTCCACTAAAACAGGAAGATACTCTCCAGCGGGCTGTGCGACATGCCAGTGGGCAATATGCGTAATCTCCGACTCTTCAGGATTGATCTCCAGAATTTGAGCATCTCTCTCTTTCGCATACCCGGCAAGGTGCCCGGGCATGGCGACCGCACCCGAAGTGCCCACAACAATCAGAAAGTCCGTTCGCGAGAGAAATTCCATAACCCGTGATATCTGGTCACCGTTGTAACTTTCTCCAAACCATACGATATGCGGTCTCAGCAAGGACCCACACCCGCCACAGTGCGGCGGTATCTCTTCTAGTGGAGTTTGTAGAAGATTTTCAACGGCACCACATTGCACGCATCTACCTTTCCAGATATTGCCATGGATCTCTTCCATATTTCTGGAACCCGCTTCTGCGTGCAGACCGTCCACATTTTGTGTAATCAGCAAAAATTCCGGAACCATTTTTTCCAGCTCTACCAGTGCATGGTGACCGGGGTTGGGCCTTGCCTTACGGCATACCGACCGTCGCCAGTCGTACCACTCCCATACAAGGCGAGGGTCACGAGCAAACGCTGCAGGGGTGGCAAGATCTTCCGCACGATAACTTCTCCACAGTCCGCCCTCCCCCCGGAAAGTCGGAATACCGCTCTGGGCGGAAATACCAGCGCCCGTGATCACGGCAACTCGCTTTGCTCTACCCATCCAGTGGATGACTTCCTGATGAATTGTTTCACCGCTTTGCATATATGAACTTCCGGATCATCCAGAGAAGCAGGATACCTAATAACAGCGCATTGAAAACATTGCTATAAGTTTTCAATGCATTCAAGATTGAATGCCAGTGATCCCCGGCGAGATATCCAGCCCCCATCAGGATAGCAACCCATAAGATCACTCCTGCGAAAAAGGAGAGAAGAAAAAAAGGAAAGGAGAGTTGAAAAGCACCCGCCAGTAGACTTACAAAAAAGCGAATGCCAGCAAAAAAGCGGGAAAGGAAGACAAAGAAAAAACCATATTTTTCCATCCAGACACCGGTTTTTCTCATTCGACGGGGAGACGCAAAGTCGAAAATCCGACTGCCCGGGAGTGCATGAAGCCTGCCATGACCTTTTTCCATTAGCTTACGGCCAGCAGTATACATGAGCACAGCGCCAGGGATATTGCCCGCTATCGAAAAGAACATGGCGAGAGTTAAATCCAGGTACCCTCTGGCAGCAAGAAATCCGGCCAGAATATTAATAAGATCGGAAGGCCACGGTGGGAAAATATTTTCAGCAAAGGATGAAAGGAAAAGAAAAAGATAAAGAAGGGAGGGCGGAATTTGATTCAAAAAACTCAGGATCGAATCGGGTTGTGAAAGGTCCAGTGACGATAGGCTATTCCACCAATCCATAAATTGACATCATTGCTTCAGGTCAGGCCTTACCCCTGCCAGGACTCTCCGGGTTTTGCGATATCTGGAGGCCATATTCGGCAATGACACGACGCATTTCTGCCACTTCCCCTTGCAGCAGCTCATAGTCTTTCTCCAGCTTCTGATAACGATAATTCAAAGCTACCAATTCATGCACAACATGATAAAAGGCCTGCACTTTGTTCTCCATGATTTTTTCTGTCATCAGTGAAAACAGAGGAAACATTCGAGTGGCCAGCCTGCGAACCCAGGAGGGTATATATCTGAATTTCGGGTTGGAAAGATCGGGGGCGGACACCTGACTTTCAAATAGCGCTGTTGTTTCGCCTGGTTCAAATCCCCTCAATTGATTGACTGCGGCAGGTGAAAAATCTAGAGCATCAATGGCAGCACGTGCTTTCTTCTGCAGGGGCCGGCCGGAAATAGCTTCTATCCGCTCCTCCTCCGTCTGGACCCTGGCTTCCATCCCGGGAGCATATACCTGTATGATTTTTGCCATAAAAACTCAATAGCAAGGAAAAGCAATTCCCTGTGACCTCCCACAAAAAAAAAGGGAGCAGCAAAAGCCCCCTTTCTTCATAGAAATGACCAGGCGCTTATTCACCGCCTTGCTGGGATTTACGCATGAACCTCTTATACCATTTGTCCGGTTTTTTGCCGCCCCCGGATTTCAGATCTCCGCGAGAATCCTCTTTGCCTGGAGCCCCGGGGTGGTGCCCTTTGTGGTCCTTTTTCTTTTCAGCCACAGCCTTTCGTGACCTGGGTTTGCGGATCTTCTCTTTTCGATCTACGAGCTCTACAATACTCATCTTCGAAGCGTCTGATTTGCGATCCTGAAGATGAATAAGACGAATATAACCGCCATTTCTTGTTTCAAATCTGGGTGCAATATCAGTAAAAAGCTTGGCCATCGCATCACGAGAGTAGAGATGCTTCAACACTTCACGCTTGTTATGCAATGCCTGCTCCGCGGTAGTAGAACTATTCAGGTTTTTTTTAGCCCGGGTAATTAGCTTTTCAGTATACGATCTGAGCACCTTACCCCGGGCACGCGTTGTAATA
>JBNLFC010000404.1:0-3466 GCA_050305335.1 Leptospirales bacterium | reverse complement strand
AACCATGTAAGCGATTAGATCATTTTGCCTTTTTTTTTGTTTGAGATGGGAGTGTAGTTCGGGATCTTCTTTCAGCTTTAAATAGACACCCGCGATATCGTATTCAAGACTGGAGAGTATTCTATATAAATCCATTATACTACGCCGGTGCGCAAATGCATCGTTGATGGCCTGATCCGGCCTCTTAACACAAGATCGGAACGAACTTGAAGGTGCACTCTAAAGGTGCAATGATCTTACAACGGAATCAGTAAGGCAACCTGAATTTGTGTCAATAGAGTTGACCAATTGTAACAGTAAAGTCAGCAGAAATCGAGCACCAGGATCTCACTATTTGCGAAAAGCACCCGTGTGACGCACCGTGTCATTTGTGCAAATAGGGGGGTAACCGTGTCCCACCTGCCGGATCGACACTCAGATAAATGTATGCCAGAAAGATGGCTTGAGGGGGAGAGTTGTTTGTCATAATGCTTTTGAAATCCTCCTCAAGCATTTCCCTGATATACCTCTTTCTACCCTCTCTGTCCAGCTGATTGAATGTATGTACGTTCTGAAGGTGTTTTTTGAACCTTCTAGTGGCATTCACGCTTACAAACCGATAGTCCTGTCTGGCCATGTGTAAAGTATAACAAATGCTCTTTCAGAGGTCATTCATTTATCTTACTTTGAATTGTCCCACAAGATTTTTTAGAAACTCTGCCTGGTCTCCCATTTCGCGCACCAGTCCGGCAAGCTCTTCGGCGTTGACGCCCACAGATTGACTTCTGTCGCTTATGGATTGAATATTAGTGTTCATTTCTACCATGCCTTCTTTTTGTTCCCTGGCAGCTTGCTCCACCTCTGTTGCAAAATCGGTCACCTTTCGCGTGGTCTCTCCAATGTGCTTCGCTGTATCCACAATACCATGCATGGTAGTCAAGATTTCACTCGTAGATTCATCGATGGAGCTTACTCTCTGGATAATGTCTTTGAAGTTGTTGGCGGCTTCCCCGAACTGGAGAGATCCGTTGAGAACGGCGTCTTCGGTAATGTCTATGAGTTTTTTAATCTCTTTTACGCTGTCGCTGGTTCTATCGGCAAGGCGCGAAATTTCGTCTGCGACCACCGCGAAGCCTCTTCCTCCTTCTCCCGCTCTGGCAGCCTCAATGGAAGCATTCAAGGAGAGAAGGTTGGTTTGATCTGAAATATCGGTGATCAGATTGATAATTTCCCCGATTCTGGCCGATTGGGTCCTGATCTCTTGCATGGCCAGCACAGCCTCGTTGATTGTTTTCTCCCCATCATGTGCTTTTTCGGATGATTCCCGGGCCAATCCTTTTAGACGGTCCATGTTGCCCTCCATGCTCTGCATGGACTGAACCATTCCCATGGAGTTTTCCCGGTTTCTTGCAACATTCTCTGTCTGCTGGTGGATGATGGAGACCACAAGTTCTGCTGCTGAAGTAATTTCTTCCACCGCTGCGGATGTTTCTTCCGTGCTTGCCACCTGATCCTGCGCTGTTGCACTGAGGGACTCGGCATGGACTGCAAGTTTTCTGGATAGATTGCTGGTGGATTCCGCTGAATCGAGAATCTGGGAGGTGAGCCCTCTCATGTTGATTCGGGACATCTGGATGGCCTCCAGCAGTCTGGCAATTTCATCGTGTCCTACCACCTCTACCCTGCCCGTGAGATCCCCTTCGGACATGCGATGAGCCAGTTCTTCAACCTGGCGGATCGGTCTTAGAAAAGTGCGCATGATAGAGAGAGGAATCATAACCAGAAGCATAACAGCAAGAAATGTGGCTATGATCAGAATGATAGTGCTCTGCTTCTGCCTCTGCCAGATGTACTGGACAAGCATTTCGTATTCCATCTGAGTGAGCTTCTCCAGATCCTCGAGGGAACGATCCCGAATATTTTTGAATGATGTACTGGTTGCATCATTCCCTGTCTTACCGGGGGATGAGACTTTATTCTCTATCAATTCCAGATCTTTGAGAATTGCCTTTTGTAAATTTTTAAGCTTGCCGGTCGATTCCGGTGAGCCGGAGTAAATGGGTATGTTCTGTAGCCCCTTCTGGAAAGTCTGAATCTGTTCATTGATCTTGTTTCTATCGTCAGTCCCAATGGTGAATGCATCCACTGCAAGAGTATTCAAAAACGAGTGCATTTGAAGATCCAGCTGGTGCAGTTCCCTTTGAGCTGTGGCAGCTTCCACAATTTTCTGACTGAATATACGTTGTGTGAAATATAATCCCAGAGAGAGCAAAAGCAGTAGAGCGATTCCGAGAATGGTGGCAATATTGATGCGAGTACGAATGCTTGCTTTGATGATGCGGTCGGAGAGCTGAAGTTTGCGTTTTGAAGGTTGCGATTGATAGTATTCGATTGCTTTGCGTATCTGCTCGTCGGTGGCCCTGTATCGATTGGACATATATCCGATTATTTTGTTCCCCGCTCGCTGCGGGGAAACTTCGGCCAGTACCCAGTAGTGGTCACCATTCTTTGCCCGATTTTTCACAACCCCCATCCAGGGGTGGCCACCCTGGACCGTTCGCCAGAGGTCCGCAAAAACCCACTCTGGCACATCTGGATGCCGCACAATGTTGTGCGGTTGTCCCACCAGCTCTTCCTTGCTATATCCGGCAAGCTCGATGAAATCTTTGCTGGCGTAGGTGATGACACCCTTCAGATCCGTCCTGGAGATCAGTATTGCCTGCTCAGGGATTTTTTTTTCTTTCTGGGTAACGGGAAGGTTTTTTCGCATACCGGGTGCAGCACCTGTCCATAAGAATAGTAAAATTAACCAACGAAAATAATTGTCAGCCTGACTGAGAAAACCTGAGTCCGGCAAAACTGCCTGTTCTCAGGACATCGTGCTTACGTGAGTAAGCAATAACAGTATCGGAACTTTGCCGATAAGTTTTTTCACCTTCCCTTCAGGAAGCGATGTCGGTCGTCTGTAGTCATTTTCACTGATATAGTTTCGGGAGACAACATTTATTAATGTCATCTAAAGATCTACCTGGTTACTGGAAGTTTCTACGGTGAACAAATGCCTGGTTTTTACCAGCGAACTCACGCTGGAACCATATCTCAGGTGCCCGGGTCCTACCGGTGGATCTGGATGGAGGAGAGAATTATGTTACACTATGTGGATAGAATAGCAGGGGGGGGGCTAACCCGTCGTTTGCTGAAAAAAAGCATTCTGGCGTCAGCGCTTGTGGCAGTATTACTTCTGGTTTTTGCAGGTTGTTTTCCATTTCACCATATGTCAGTGGAGAGGCGATTCGATAGAATGGCAGATAAGCTGGAAAGCACACTGGATCTCGATGAAGCGCAGACTGCAAAGCTTCAGGAAATCAAGGGTGAGCTTGTGGTCGTTGCAAAAGAGAACCATAGAATGCGCGTGGAGCTCATGAATGCCATTGCTACCGAGATGGAAAAACCCAGAATCGATCGTGATAGATTGGCCGGGCTGGCC
>JBNLFC010000403.1:0-3471 GCA_050305335.1 Leptospirales bacterium | reverse complement strand
GAAGTTTTTTCATTTTGTGTCTCCTTTCACCTGTGAGGTCGCAGGAGTTGGGAGTTGAACCGCTTTTTTTTGAGCTAAGAGCTGGGAGCTCCTACGATAGTCGTGAATGTGATCGTAGCGCCGTGGCGAGAGAAAAAGAGCAAGTAGAGGTTTCGCACGGAGTTCACCGAGACCACGGAGGGGGAAAGGAACAGGATGGGAACGATGGGGAAGATATTGGCTGTGCTGGAATTAACTCATCCTCCCAATCCTTCCCATCCTGTTCAAAAACCATATTTCGTATTGTCTGGCTAATTAGCTAAAGAACTGACCCCCAAAAAAAGCTCCCCTGTATCTCTTCCCCCGCATAATGTGGCTCCATGAAATTCTCCCGGGTCAGTAGAAACTCTGTTCTCTGCGCCTTATGGTTGCTCCTGCAGATCAGCGGAGGCAGCTCACTTCTCTTTGCTGCTCCGGCTAATGACGAAAAGGAAGATGTTCTGTTTCTACGCAATCAGGATCGGCTGAGCGGTCTTGTTCTCGAGCATAGTCGCAGCTTCACTCTTATGCAAACGCCTCATGGGTTGTATAGAGTGCCGGGGGAATTTGTGCGGAAGATTCTTTATTCTCCCCATCGTCTCAGGCGAGTGGTTTTTTCCGGCTCCAGTAGAATTATGCGAGTTGTGGAAATTGAGGGCAAGGAGGTTCGAGGTGATGATACAACCTTTACCTTAGATTCAGTGCAATCTGTGCTCTGGATTCCCCGCGGCGGGGAGAAGGATCTGAAGTTAGAGGTGGGTGATCTGTCGGGTTCGGTGGCAGCAGAGCCACATCAGGAGAGTGTAGCACCAGGGAGACAGCTTCTTCTGCTGGAAAATGGAGACCGTATGAGCGGTGTCATTGAAAGAATCACGGGCAACACTATTCTGCTGAATACAGATTATGGCATTTACCGCATAGAGCGGCAGTTTCTGGCTCATATTGTAATGGGATCGCCACGTAGAGTCTATGTGAAAGAAAAAGATCAGCACTACACTCCTTCTATCATGATTTCCGGGAATCGATCGGGGATTGTTGTGGAGAGGGAAAGCATGCCTTCTGGCGATGAGGGTGCAGAGAGCTCTTCAGACCCTGGAGAGCCTGAGAGGCATCTGGTTCCTTTCACCTCCCTGTACGAGCTCCTCTTTCCAGGGCCTTAAAATATTCCATTTTCCCTTTTTTTTCGGCACAAAGTGTCCCTCAGAAACGTACATATTCAGGAACCTTGCGCTCTACATGGAATTGCTTTTGAAAAAGGAACTGGCGGATCTATACCGGAAGGAGAAGAGGCGACTCCACTCCTTTCTGGCTTCTCTCACAGGTGACACGGACGAGGCGGATGATCTGCTTCATATCCTTTTTGAAAGGTTGCTCTCTCTGGTGGAAAAGGGAGAAGTGCGAAAAGAGAGTGTGCGGGCTCTTCTCTATACCATGGCACGGAATTTGAACGTAGAACGATTGCGCAGGATCCAGGCTGCCAGGCGGTACGAAGATCGATACGAAACTCTTCGATCTCTCCGTTCCTCCGTGGATTTTTCCATACTCTTTCGTAACTCTGTTTTGAAGTTTATAGAAAAGAGCAGTCAGTTGAGCGAGCGACAGCGAGAGATTCTCTTTCTTCGTCTGTTCACGTCGAAAAGAAACGGAGTCATCTGTGCTGAGCTGGGAATCTCCAGGCGAACTTACTACAGGGATCTGGAAGTTTCTCTTTCACAACTGCGTCTGGCTCTGGACGAAGATGGGATCTTCCCGGGGGGAGATGAGTGATGTTTCCTTCATGGACTTACAGGCGCATTGACCGGGAGTGGAAACGTTATGCTTCCCGGCTTCGCGTCAAAAGCAGTGGCCCCTCCAGGGAGACGGATCGAAAGATCAAAGAAATGCTGGGTATAGAAGATGAGTCGTACAACTCTCGTCTTTCCACTCTGCCATGGCTGAATCTCCCCTACGGGATTGGTATGGGATTTGCGGCCCTTCTGGTGCTGGTTCTATCCGCCTCTCTCTTCTTCGCTTTTAGTGAAGGATACTCGCCATTCACAATTGCATCCCGGCTTTTCCACTCCTGCCAGCCGGGGGAGGGGCGCTTTTTCCTGAACGCTGACGAGAAGACGGACCACGAGTGGAAAGATTCTGGGATGGCATTGAGCTCAAAAGAGAGTTCCATTCTCTGGAGCCGTGGCACCACTTTGATGCTGGAGGGCCCCGCACTGGTGGAGGCTCTTCGAAGGGACAGCGGATGCGTGCAGTCCCTCCGAATCCATTATGGCAGCGTGACTCTGCTGGATACGGTTAACGCTTCAGGATCAGAGCAAGATCTCTCTGGTGCAGTCCATGGCCAGAGAGTGAATCTCTTCCAGACCGACCGTTTTCAATACACGAAAACCGGAACCAGCGGTCGACTGCAGGTGAGCACTACTTCCGAGACTCTCCAGGTTTTGAAAGGATCCTTTGATGTGGTGGGTCCAGCCGGTGCCAGAAGCAGCGTAAGCGCAGGAGAGAAATTCCAGACTTCCATGAAGCGGTCTCGCGTGACTCCTCTGAGCGCCAACGAAGAGCGAAAGCTTAAAAAACACATTGAAACTGTTCGCCATATTGCAGAGGCCGGTAACCTGGTGAACGTGAAAAACCATGTTTCACTTCCCGGCCCACTTCTACCGCCCTCCCTCAAGGTGCAAAAAGGTGAAAAGCGAGTAACCTTAACCCTGCGCTCCGGCAGAACAGTGCAGGGCTATCTACGCATAGAGAAAGAATTGTGTTATATCCTCACAGGGGATGGCGGAATGGAGGTTTTTCATGTGGATGCAATCGCAGAAATCAAAGCGCGATGAAGGGAAGCCTGCTGCTCTGCTACTGATGGCACTATTTCTGCTACTGCTTGCACCGGAGATTGCAGACGCGCAGAGCCCTGAGTCTTCCGGGACTGAGTCCGGTTCCGGAGCGGACTACATGGAAGAGTGTAAGCAATATGAAAAAGAAAAGCGCTCCATGTGCATGGAGAACGGTGCACTGAAGAATAGACTCATGGAAGCGCAGACTGAAATCCAGGCCAGAGATGTGCGCATTGCCACAGAAGAGAAAGAGAAACAGGCAGACCGACTTCGTCTGGATCTGGAGCAGTCCAGAAGTTCCATTGTAGGCGGAGAGATGGAACGGGAGCGCCTGGCACGCAGAGAGATGCAACTTCGCATGGACATACTCAAAGGCAACCTCCTCTACCCGGGATGGGGTGAGATTCGAGACGGACGTAAAAGAGGATGGGTCTGGCTGGGAGGCTTCAGTATTTCACTGGCAGCGCTTCTGGTTTCTTATTATGACTACAGGCAAAAAGAGAGGAGCTACTTTGCCTCTTATGATCTTTCAGGAGAGGAGGAGAGCGCCTATCGAAATGCCTTCCAGAGAACCCGTCAGCTGACTGTTTTACCTCTTCTCTTCTATGGTATATCATTGGGCAGC
>JBNLFC010000402.1:0-3487 GCA_050305335.1 Leptospirales bacterium | reverse complement strand
ACACGACTTCATCGGCTTCAAAACCTCCCGAAAAGGAGATCATCCGCTCTTTGAAAAGTCAACCCGGAATGATCGCTCATAGACAGGCGCATGTTGCAGAAACCAAGATCTTTTAATAGAGTTGATCCCCAAAAAGCAATCTGCTGGAATGCTCATTGCAGAACTTTTTCAACGCGCTGCTATTGAATCGTCGCGGAATGCTGAAAAATTGAGGAAAGGATGAACACAATACGGTTTGTAGTCACCGGTCGAGTGCAGGGGGTAGGATTTCGTAATTATGTCTATATGGAGGCCTGTCAGATTGCCGTTGATGGATATGTTCGCAACCAGCCCGATGGGTCTGTGGAATGCCTGGCTACCGGAGATGGAGAGTCACTGAATCAACTCCGGACCATTCTCCATAAAGGACCACCTTTGAGTCGGGTCGACTTCGTATCGGAAGAGGCCATGGGTACTAGATTGCCACGGGGATTTGAAATTCGCCATTAGCAGGTCAGCCTGTTCATCCTGCATGGATGCGACCGCTGGCGCAAACAACATGGAGGCAAGGATACTTACAATCGCCCAACTGATTCCCGCCGTCTGGCTTCTCTACCAGAGCTGGAGTCCATTTTCTTCCAATCGTGTGCAACCCGGGAATCGGCGACTTCTGGTTGCAGGAATGCTTTTTTTTCTATGGAGATTGTCTGACATCAGCCTCTCGCTCTTTGCACACCATACAACCCACCTTTTCGTATTAAAACAGTCCCTTCCATCCATCCTCTTCGTCACGGGATCCGTCTCTCTTTACTCGGTGGTTTACAGATTTCCACTTATGGAACATCCACAGATGGCTCGACGAACGCCATATAAATTTACGTTGTACACCATCGGGTTCGTACTGGGTCTACTTTTGGTCATAACGGAACTTGCCCTGAAGTTGAACTGGTTCGAAGAATTTCACTTTAGAATTGCCATTCACCAGACCATAACCGTTTGTTTTTTACTCATCGCTTTTACCATAGCGCTGATCCAGCAGCTTCAGCACATTCTCTATTCCTGGAAGGATCTGCATCGACTCAAACCGGTAACCATCTCTTCACTGCTGGGCCTATTTCTGGTCAGCTCCATCCCGCTCCTCTTCTTACGTGTTATGGATCTGCTTTCCGGAGACCTTTTGCATCTTTTCATTACAGTCTTTCTGGCAATCACGTTTCATATTCTCTCACGATTGCTAACACACAGGAGAGTCGTCCTGCGTTTGTGGATAGCTCACTACGCGAGCATGACAATTTTGTTACCCATTATTCCTTTCTGGATTGAAATCAACCGACAGGTTGTCTCGATGGATTTACGACTTCTGTTCGTAGCTGTATCCCTGATAGTGATGTTCTTTCTTTATCGCTTTATTTTTTCACACGTCACAGATCTCCCTCTGTTCAAAAACATCCACACAAGGTTGCTCGCTGAAAAAGAAACGATCAGACCAGAAGAATACCCCGGGTTCAACCTGGAGCAAATCATCAAATGGATGGAGAGTCGTCTTTCCACAACCTTTTTCACTCTTTACAGACCTGAAAGAGAAATCGGCAAGGATTCTTATCTTGTACTGGAAGGAGAAACTCTGCGCGCTCCAACGACTCATCGTCCTCCACCGGCCATTTTCCCACCGGACGTACTCCCGTTCTTGCAGGAACTTACGCAAAAGTTTGAAAGCAAACCGATCCCCCTTGCGCCTCTGTTTCTTGTGAGCGATTTGATTGATATAGCTTTCGAGAAAAAAAAAGATCTATTGATCAGATCTCTTCACTCGCTTCATCGCTACGGGGCAGAGATATTGGTGCTGGTTCATGGAGGCGACCATATATCCGATGCGGCTCGATGGAATGCCGACTCAACAGTGCATGAGCTGCCCTCTGTTATGGTTGTCGGCGCAACCACACGTCGCTGGCCCCTGGACCACCTGGATATGGACAGAGTGGAGTCTATTTATCCATTGATTTCCCTGACTCTTCAGAATGAAACCCTTGCCAGACTCAATGAGCGAATTCGCATTCGAAAAAACGAAGCCAATAGAAGGCTATCACAGGATCTCTCCGAAGAAAGTACGCCGGTTTCAAGGGGACTTCTTTCTTCGGCTTTCGTCTATCGACCTGACGGTAAAATGGCGGAAATTATGGAACAGGTAGAACGCTTTGCAGGTAGAGATTCTTCTATTTTAATTTCAGGAGAGACCGGAACCGGCAAGGAGCATATCGCACGAATCATCCATAACCTATCGGGAATAACAGGCAATTTTGTGGCTTTCAATTCCTCGGCAGTACCGCAGGATCTCATTGAAAACGAGTTATTCGGCCATGTTAAGGGAGCATACACAGGTGCTGAAGAGGAGAGCGAAGGATTTGTTGGACGTGCCAGAGACGGCATTCTATTTCTGGATGAAATTGGTGAGATGCCTATGGAAAGTCAGGGCAAGCTTCTGCGTCTGGTGCAGGAGGGTGACTATGAAAAACTTGGCTCTTCTGAAGTCATGCATACCAATGCGCGATTCATATTCGCGACAAACCGAAATCTCGATATTGAGGTAAAACGCGGAAAGTTCCGTAGCGACCTCTACTACCGCATCTCCACTTTCGAAGTTCGCATTCCCCCCCTGCGCGAAAGAAAGGAGGATATTCCTTATCTTGTGGAACACTTCCTATGGATCGCCAGGGAAACCTTCCATAGACCCGGGCTACGTATCACGCCGCCTGCCATGGATCTCCTCATCAACCATAAATGGCCAGGGAATGCCCGGGAGCTGGAAAATGTTATTTTGAGAAGTGTGGTTGTGAATGAAACGGATGTGATCGATGTTCATACCTTACCTACGGACCTGCGGGAGCAAAACGACTTTCTGAAAAAAAAGATCCAGCTGGAAAAACTCCTTCATGAGCAGGAAAGGCTGGAACGCGAGCTTACCCTGAGTGCCCTGGAGCAATGCAACGGCAATCAACGCCTGGCTGCAAGTATGCTGAATATTTCGCGAGGAGCACTACAGTATAGACTGAAACAATATGGATTGACCTCCAGATCGACAGGCGAGTAAACAGGGTCATTCCAATGGATTCCAACTTTCTACTGGAGACCGAGCTAAAAAGTCTCCTGCAACATGGCTTTATCTCTCGAAAGCAATATCGAGAAGTCCTTTCCATGCGCCCGTCCAGTCGAGAAGAACTCAAAAATCTTCTGCGTGAAAAGGACTACGTAGACCGGCCAGACCTGCTGGAGGCTGAAAAAACTATTGATGCTCCGCTGGAAGAAGAGCCCACTCCCCTCTCTCCCGGTACCAGAAGTCCTGATATGAAAAAGTTGCAGGAGATGGCCCGCAGAGTGGCCCATACCGACACCACTGTATTGATACTGGGGGAATCTGGGGTGGGCAAAACACGGCTTGCAAGGCAGATCCATCGCCAGAGTCCCAGACGAAATGGTCCTTTTGTCACAGTAAGCTGTGCCAGTATACCCG
>JBNLFC010000401.1:0-3505 GCA_050305335.1 Leptospirales bacterium | reverse complement strand
GCTGCACCCTGTCCAGGCCCTTCGAATCCTATGACTTCATAGCCGTGGTTGGAAAGGTATTTCATCATCCGATACCATTCTTCCAGAAAGGAATCAAAACCGCCATGGAGGACAATCGTTCCCAGTTTGTCGCCTTCAGCAGGCAGCCGAAGTGCGGGAAGAAATCCTGTTTCATAGGGCACCTGGATTTTTTCGATTTCTCTGTTATCGGAATATTTATAAAAATATTCTATGAATTTATCATAGAGCAATTCTTTCTCACCGAAGTCATCAAATGTGTAAAACTCGGCAGCTCGATAAAAAAAAGCGGCATTCAACAGGCGATCTTCTGCAAGAGCCTTTTCTGCTAGAGACTTCATCTCCTGGCGCCAATCCTCAAATGAGTTGATATTGGCGCCAATACTCTTGATGTCTTCGTACCTGAAGTAGCCCAGAGAATACCAGCGATTCAGTTGAAAATTATAAACCTGTTTTTTGTGAAATTTATGGTATCCCACAGGGAAAGTTTTATTTTCTAAAATATTCATTCTTCATTCCCCCTTTCTTGTTCCAGTGTTGTTTTTAAATTTTCAGCCTCCGCTGCCACATGTCTGTCATGTTCTTCAATCATCCTTTCAATCTGGCTTTTCATAAGTCTGCGAAATATTTTGTTTAGCTTCATTGTTGTGGTAGCGCGAAAAACAGTCCTATTTCCTATCTCATGAATCTCCCACTGGATTTGAGACGAAACGATCGAGACAGGAAAAGCAAATCCCATAACTACCTTTTGTTCTGGAATGGACTCCAGAACAGTTCCTCTGTAGCGCACAAGGCCTCCAAACATCATCTGTTCCGAGTAAAAGGTGGCGCCCTGGGTTAAGGGTGTTCCGCCAGTCCACCGAAAAAGGATGTGATCCTGTGGATGCCATTTCCGATAGTTATGATCTAATGCAGAAAGAAAAGCCCATACTCGTTGGGGGCTGGTATGAATACTCACTTCATGGGCAAGAAGCATAGTGCCATCTTCAGCAACAGGATACTTGAATTGATCCTTCAGGGGAAGGAGTGAGAGAATTAAGAGAAAAAGAAATGACGCGGCGACCACACTGGCAACGGCATAAAGCAATATTTTAAAGGAAATCATTGTGGCACCTCCCGGGAGCTTTAAATGCTCACACCTTTTCGGTTCTGCTCAACATTCCGAAAAAAATAACAGTTCGAACCTGTTCAATATACTCTCCATAATCTTCAGTGATACTCTTCCATGAGCCATCCAGTGTGATCTCCTGCAGTTTGCGAGTGATCAGATAAATGAGATCTAGATTGAGTTCAGAGCGAATTTCCCCTTTCGCCTGCGCTGATTTTAGATTCTGTATAAATCTTTTTTTATACTCCTCTTCCAGATCACTGATGGAAGCGATCTCTTGAATGAACTCATTTTTCATTTTTGCGAAAAACTCCAGCTGCCATCTGGTCATTTCCCTGATCTTCTCTGGAAAAGGGAGATCCCTTTCGCTGATCGCATCGAAAGCTGCAAAACCACTCTCCAATAGCTCCCGGCGAATGTGCATGATCAGATCTTCCTTGTTCTCGAAATACTTGTAAAAGGTGGCCTTGCTTACCTGAGCCTGGTGGCAAATCTCCTCCACACTGATGCGTCGAATTCCGTGGCGAAAAAAGAGACTCTTTCCCGACTCCAGTATCTGCCTTTCTTTTTGTTTTCCTTTCATTTTAAACTTTTTGGCAAGAATAAACGATTTTCGTTTAAAAAAATAAAAATCGTTCAAATTGACAAGAGGAAATTTCAAAAATTTTTCGTTTCCCCAGGTTGCTCTGGTGACTGTCAAAGAATGCAAAGAGGAGTGAAGGTGGGGCAGGAGACGACTTCAGCATGAGCGCCGGTGATATCTCACCGGGCTGGAAAACTGCAGTTATATCTTCAGATTGTATTTTTCTTTCATTTGCAACAAGGCTTCCGCATTGCCTCTAGCGTAATCCCCTGGATTGTGTGTATGTTTTGTCTTTCGTAAATGTTTAAAATTCTGGAAGGTATCTCTGACCACACCCTTGTACAGGGAGCCCGGATTGGTGGAACTGAATCCGAAAGGATTTCCATGAATGAAATGGTGAAATTACCAGCAGACAAAAATCCAGTCAAAGCATTGTTATCAGTTTGAAAAGAACAAGAACTTACAGTATGGCAAAAACAAAAGCGCTGAATAGACCCGGGTAGACGCTGCCTGATTGCAATGATCCTCATAACAGGTATTTTTTATTGCTCTTTCTTAAAAACATCCGTGATAATTTTGTCATCCGTAATGCTAGAACCGACTGCATTGGGTTGCTGCTTGCCAGATTTGCCGAGTCCGTACATTGCTTCAATGGTGCGCAGAATGGTCACATGAGTTATGCCGCTTCCTTCTTCGTATTCACCCGGTATGATGCGGGCGCCTGCAAAGATAGTGACCACTCTGTTTTCAAGATCCTCACAGTACTCTCTATCCATTTTTGATCGCAAGCAAAATGATTTTTCTTTTTCCGAGGGCGCATTGGCAACCATGGGATTGGTCAGGCCCTGGTACCCGCGTTTGTCGTCGTTTTCATCGAAGGTTACAATAAGAAGACTGTTATTTTGTTTTGCCCATTGGTAGTAGGAGTCCAGGTTAGCTTGCAACCAAAGGTCTCCCTTTTTAATGCAGCATTGCATATCGCCAGCGTCAGACCCTGTATTGCAGTTGGGTGGATAGCAGTTGTGCATGTCATGATCAAGGTCGGGAATGACAAAGGAGACGGTTGGAAGCTTTTCATATGCAGATGGATCAGGGAAATCCTTGAAACGTAAATTGCAGGAGGTATCTGCGGTTTTCCCGTCTGGCACATTGGAAAAGCTAACCCAGGGAACATGTTTACGTGCGTAAGCCCCCTGTTTTGCAACTTTACTACCAATTTCTGGAAGGCTCTGGGAATACCCCTTAAAACTCAGACCCTTTTTGAGCAACTGAGAGGCGAGATTATCGGCATGAAAGGGATAAGAGGAATTAGACTCGCTGGATGGCACATGGTCATTGAACCCGACGTTCTGGTTATCCCCCGAAAAGAACCAGAAGTAATTCCCCTGACTGAAGTGCTCCTCACCGTAAGACTTTGTGAAAATGGCTCCCTCAGCTTTAAGAACGTTGTTTATATAGGGAACATTCTTGTTACCGATTATTTCGCTGTAATCTTTGTTTTCCAGAACAACAATTACTATATGATCATATACAGGCAGGTCTGAAGGCCAGCTAAGAACTGTTTCTTCCGCTGATGTACAGGCGATCAGAAGAAAAAAGAGATTAAACGATAGAAACTTTTTCATTATGCACTCCGGTAATAGCAAATCGGCTTATGATAAGTTCAAATTTGCACCAAAAACGCAACAGAAAAAGTTCAAAAAGTTCGGACCAAAAACAGTTCCATTGGACAGGGTAAAAGCTGGCTCTTAGAATTCCATGTCAAACCGGTTGTTCAAGATATTGATAAATATTTG
>JBNLFC010000400.1:0-3509 GCA_050305335.1 Leptospirales bacterium | reverse complement strand
AACTCACGAAGCTCTTTCCAGGTCATTGCGTAAGAGGCGTTGGATATGGCTGATGGATATATAAAAAGAGTCACCGGGACATGGTACTTTTTTACCAGAGGAAGCATGTAGTTATAGACCGATTTATGACCATCATCCACGGTAATTACAACGGAACGGGGAGGTGGCGGCGGACCTTTGTGAAGATAGTAATCCACCAGATCCCGAAGAGGAATTACTCTGTAATCGTTCGCCTTTAGATATTCCAGCTCCTCTTCTAAATGAGCGGTTGTGGTAGTCATGCTATCGGTTACGGTTGGCCCAATGCGATGATAGAGCAGTATGGGCACTCTCCAGCTCCGGGTGTGTGAAGGGGGCTCTTTTTTTGCGAGGGCGGAATGGGAAATGTTCGCGACCAGAAGGAAAAAAAATAAAAACGGCAGTCTGATTCTATTCTTCATCTTTTGAATATGCCGACCCGGTCAGCAGCTTCCATGCACCCGCGGTTGATTGCTGGCAGGATTGGCTTTTGTAATGTATATGTCAATTCGTATGAAAACAGGATAGTAAAAATGAGAAGCGTAATCTGGGAGAGCCTGAAAATACAACCGGGTAAAATCGTCTGCATTGGTCGGAACTATGTGAAGCACATAGAGGAGTTGAATAATTCCCTTCCCGAGCGTATGGTTATTTTTAATAAACCCAATTCTGCTATTACCAATAGGCTTCTCTATTTTGGTCCTCACTGCCGTTTCGAGGGTGAGATATCGTTTTTGATAATGGCCGGGCAGATTGTAGCGGTGGGGGCGGGACTGGATTTAACCCGGGTGGATTTTCAAGAAGAAGCGAAGAAGGTGGGACTCCCATGGGAGAGAGCCAAAGCCTTTGATGGGTCAGCACTTTTTTCTGCTTTCGTGACTCTCAATACTCCGGCGGAGTTGCTGGGAATCGAACTGAGGCTCAATGGGGAATTGCGCCAGAAGGGTGAAGCGTCTCAGATGATTCACGCTCCGGAAAAGATACTTAAAGAAGTTCAGGAATTTCAATCGCTGGATGATGGGGACATCATCATGAGTGGCACTCCGGCAGGTGTGGGCGGCTACCAATCGGGTGATGTTGTAGAAGTACAGATTCTTTCAGAGGGAAGGCAACTGACTGCAAAGAGCTGGCTTGTGGAGTGAATCACCTTGCGAACGTCTCCGGGATGAAATCAGGCTTGCTGGCGGCATAATTCTGTGATTTACTTGTTTCAGCTATTGAACTACATCTAAAAATGCAACATTTTACCACTATTATTGATAGCGCGGAATCTCTGGCAAAATTTATAAACCAGCCGGTCGTAAAGAATGCAACTTCGGTTTTGGTCCAGATTTATTCCGGGCAGACAGATGAAGAATGGATTCATTCCTTACAGCACCAGCTTCGCGCAACAATTCCTGGCGCCGTTGTAGCAGGTCTGACCTCCAGCGGTGAAATCGTTGAGGGTCGTGTAATCAATGGCTGTACAGAACGGTAAGGGATCTGCTCTACGCAGTAGATGGTGCCCTCTACAGCGCCAAAGAAAAGGGGCGAAACTGTGTCGTCGTGGTAGGGGAATGAAGCATCGGGTAACCGGATTGTGCAATGATCGCGATCCCCATGGAAATGCTTCTTTAAGGTCTATGACTGTTATTCAGGAATCTGATTAAATCCTGCACGCTTCGATGTGGAATTTCCTCCATGGGAACATGTCCAACACCGGGATAGATGATCACACTGGCATGGGGAATATCCCTCTTCCAGTATTGGACCAATTTCACTGGTACCCAGTCGTCTTCTCCTCCCCATAGAATCAGGGTTGGAACTGAGATTTTTCTGATTCCCTCTGCATCGGTGCTTGCTCTGGCTACGGCATACTCAAACAACTCTTTTGCTGCATGGCGATTGCCCGGTCTCAACTGGAGTTCATAGTATCGGTCGATCGTCTCTTCTGTTAGTTTACTACCATCGCCATAGACATCCCGCAGATTGGCGGCAATGGCAGAACGAGGAGTGATCTTTGTTGGGATCTCGCCAAGGATCGGTGTTGTGTAGAGCTTCATGGGAAAAGGGACTTCCTGCGCATAGCCTGCAGCATCAAGGAGTACCAGCCGCTCGACTTCCCCGGGGTAATCTATTGCATAGTTCCAGGCAAAGAAGCCACCCAGTGAGTTTCCGATAATTGTAAATTTTTTTATATTTAATTGATCGAGAAAGTGTTTAAGAAATTTTATATAATTGTCGCGGTTGTATTCGAAATTCGCCGGGCCGGTTAATCCAAATCCAGGTAGATCCAGAGAAACCACACGATAATGATCTGTGAGCTCTCTGGTCCAGCCATCCCAAGTGTGAAGCGACGCGAGAATTCCATGAATCAAAACCAGTGTTTCACCCTTTCCTTCGTCACGGTAGTGGACTCGTATACCATCCACATTCAAAAACCGCGATGAGCCTGTCGCATATTTGGCCTCTAAATCACCGGGAGGGATTTCGCTAATGCCCATGCTGGAACATCCCCACCAGAACAGGAATGCCAGAGAAAGAGAAAGCCGGAGAGGGGAGTGTTTCATAGTAGAATCCAGAAATGATGCACGGGATGGTCCAGCTACCGTAATTTTTGCATCTCATCGCCAGGTGTGTCAACTATTCAATCATACGGACTGTATTATTCTCTCTTTCAACCAGATACAGGTTGGTCCCATCTGTGGTAATGGCGCGTGGTCCGTAGAACTGAGCCACACTGCCAGCGCCATCAGTTGAACCCGCAACTCCTGTTCCTGCCAGTGTGGTTACAGCACCTGTAGAGAGAGCCATTTTCCTGATCAATCGGTTGCCTGTATCTGCAATGTATAGGTGAGTGCCGTCCGATGCGAGGCCGCGAGGATCGCTGAAACGTGCTGCAGATCCTGTGCCATCGGCAGAGCCGGAACTTCCCGCAAGGCCTGCGATGGTAGTTACTTCTCCCGTAGAGATCACAATTTTTCGAATCGTTGCATTGCCTGTATCCGCCACGTAAATGTAGGTTCCATCTGTGGTAATAGCAGTGGGATAGTTAAAGCGTGCCACAGATCCTGTGCCATCGGCAGAACCGGTAATTCCCGCAAAGCCTGCGATGGTAGTCACCTCGCACGTAGAGATGACAATTTTTCGGATCGTGTGATTCACGCTTTCCGCTATATAGAGGTTGGTGCCATCTGTGGTAATGCCAGATGGACCCGCAAACCGAGCCGCAGAACCTGTGCCATCGGTATTGCCCGAGCTTCCCGCAAAGCCTGCGATGGTAGTCACCTCACCGGTCGAGATTACAATTTTTCGGATCGTGGCATTGTAGGTGTCCGTCATGTAGAGGTTGATACCGTCTGTAGTGATGCCCAGAGGAAAGCTGAAGCGTGCATCGGACCCTGTACCATCGGCAGAGCCAGCAACTCCGGCTATCCCGGCCAGGGTGCTCACGGTTGGTGCAAGATTCAGAACAGTCCCCTGAATGGAGCCACCCATCAAAAAACAGATTG
>JBNLFC010000399.1:0-3510 GCA_050305335.1 Leptospirales bacterium | reverse complement strand
TGAAAAGCTCGATCAGATCTACAACCTGAACCACACTCCCACGAAGATTGATTACTCCCCTGATGTAGCCAGGGACCATGGGAACTCTGTTGATCCCGTTGTATTCTAGAATTTCTTTCACCTTCAGAATTTCAATTCCATATAGTTCTCCCTGCAGGTGAAAGGTTAGTATTTGCTGATCCACTGCGGTTTCTTTTTCTTTCGTGACTGTTTCATTCATGGGGATACCTCGATTCAGTTAAAAATGTGTAAACTTTTCGCTTTCATCTGCGCTATCCGACTTCCTTGCTTTTTCGCTCTTTTTGCGGTTCGCAAGAAGATCCTGAGGTGTAAGCGATACGCCGCCTGCGGTCTTTTTCCCGGGAACGGCTGCCGGAGCGTTATGTGTTACTGAAGTATGGTGCTTTTCCCTTCTTATGGGAACAGCATGGATGTCGTTGGTAACCTTGAAGAAATTCATCAATCTTGTGAGCTGCTCTGCCTGGCTGCTAGCTTCTTCGGCCGTAGCTGCTAGCTCCTCCGACGCCGCCGCGCTGGACTGGGTGAGCTGGTCCAGTTGAGTCATGGCAATGTTTACCTGGCTGACACCCTGGGTCTGTTCCTGGGATGCGGAAGTAATCTCCTCCACAAGCTCTGAAGTTTTCTTGATGGAAGGAACAATCTCTTCCAGCAGCTTTCCTGCTTTCGCTGCAAGTTGCACGCTATCTTTGGCTACCTGTCCTATCTCCTGAGCCGCTACCTGACTTCTCTCTGCCAGCTTGCGTACCTCCGAAGCCACCACGGCAAAACCTTTTCCGTGTTCTCCGGCCCGGGCTGCTTCGATTGCAGCGTTCAGAGCGAGAAGATTGGTTTGATATGCAATGTCGTCGATGATGCCTATCTTTTCTGCAATGCGGTTCATCGCATCCACAGTTGCGCCAACTGCCTCACCGCCTTCTCCAGCCTCTTTTGCTGCTTTGATGGCCATATTATTGGTTACTTTAGCATTTTCCGTATTTTGTGCTATGGTGGCTCCCATTTCTTCCAGTGACGCGGAGACCTCTTCAACGCTGGCCGACTGCTCTGTAGCTGACTGGCTCATGGATTGTGCCGTGGAGGAGAGTTCTTCAGAAGCACTGGAGAGAGCATCGGCCGCGCCATGGACTTCTCCGATGATTTGCGATAGTTTCACTATCATTCCTCTTATGGAATAGAGCATGCTGGTAACATCATTGCTGAGAATTTTTACATCGACTGTGAGGTCACCATTGGCGACTTTTTGTACCAGGTCCACAACATAGTCTGGCTCTCCGCCAAGATGTCGCATGATGTTCCTGACTATTAAAACACCGATTGTAAGAATTACAGCAATGATCACAGCTGAAATGGCGATTGTGGTCCAGATGGCACTTCGATTTATGCTAACGGCTCTCTTCGCTTCATCACCGGCAAGGTTTACGTTGTGCTTTAAATGGCTCTGTAGCGTTAAGGCCACCTTTTCTGCTTTTTCTCTGTTTTGCAAAGCCTGATCGCGTGCTTCTTCGGTCTGATTGGCATCGGATAATTTTCTTACTCGCTCGGCCCCTATCAGGTATTCCTTAAAAGTTTTTCGGTCCTCTTCCAGCAATCTGCGATCTTCATCGTCCACAATGGAGGATTCATAGGACTTGAAGGCATTTTCTACCTCTTCTTGAGCGTGGGCAATTTCTCTATCAAGCTCTGCTTTTTTCGCAGGATCGTTTTGAAGAATATGAAGGTAGTGCAGCGAGACGGTCTCTTCATATTGATCACGCGCTCTGTCAAGTGCAACCAACGATGGCAGACTATTCTCATTTGCAAAGTTGGCAGCGTCAAAGGCCCTTTCCATTTGAAATAGATTCGCTCCTCCTACGCCGGCCAGTCCTGCTGCCGCAATAAAAATCAATAGATAGATCCTCTGTGCTACCGTCATATCATGCTCTCCATTTTTTTTACTTAGGTCTCTACTCAATCGCCATCCATAGTTTCAGGAAATTTTACTTAGATATTTCCCTTCTCTTGCCAGTGATTCAGCCATGGATGTAAGGGCCGCCACATCCAGTATCATGGCGATTTCTCCATTGCCAAGTATCGTGGAACCGCTCAATCCCTTAACTTTTCCCAGAAGGGAACCAAGAGGTTTAATTACAGACTGCATTTCGCCGAGTATTTCATTCACTACAAAACCCGATTGCTGGTGTCCTTGCTGGACCACGACCACAAAGGCCCTTCTATTATTGTAAGTGCTGGATTGGAAAAAGGATCGTAAATCCATATAAGGAACCGTTACCCCGTTTACTTCTATGAAATAGCGCTGGTCGGAATGTAAAGAATCTCTATCCAGCTCCAGGCAGATCTTCACTGAATCCAGCGGAATGACATATTTGTTGTCGCCAATGCCCACAAGAAAACCATCGATAGTTGCGAGAGTTAGAGGAAGGCTGATTCGAAAACTGCTGCCCCGTCCTTCGTGGGATTCGGCGTCGATTTTTCCGGAAAGGGCTTCGATATTTCGTTTTACGACATCCAGGCCCACTCCTCGCCCCGAGATGTTGGTGATTTTTTTTGCTGTGGAAAAACCTGGTTCGAATATAAGGCGCTGAATATCTTTCTCATCCAGTATTTGATTTTTATCGACCAATCCAATCTCTACGGCCTTTGCACTAATCCGCTCTCTGGAGAATCCACTGCCATCATCTCTTATTTCAATGATGATTTCTCCAGCTTCATTGGAGGCCTCCAGGTAGATATTGCCTTCGGAGCTTTTTCCAAGTGCTTTGCGGTCCTGCGGATTTTCTATTCCATGGTCTACGGAGTTTCTGACAATGTGCATTAACGGATCTGCTATCTGCTCTATCACGGTCTTGTCCAGTTCCGTCTCGCCTCCTTTGAAACGAAGATTCACAGTTTTATTACAATTCTTTGCAGCATCGTAGACTGCTCTCTTTAGCCTTTCAAAAATATCGCTCACAGGGACCATGCGAAGGCGGAGGGTACTTTCTCGAATGCCGGTAATGATGCGGCCAAGCTGGAATCCGGCTTCTATCATCTCCATGCTGTTGTGGCTCGATGCGATCTGGCTGATCTGAGCTCCGGACATAACCAGTTCGCTGACCAGGTTGATTAAAGTGTCAATTCGATCGGCCTCAATGCGGAAGGAACGAATGGATTTTCTTACTGCAGAGCCTGGATGATTCCTTTCTAGCGCTCCTCCATTGTTACTGTTACCAGTAGCTTTCCTTTCGATCTCGTTTATCTTGTTGTCGGGCATGGATGGGGATTTTTCGAGGGTTTCTGGAATCAGTTCGTTTTTTCCAATTGCTTTCTCAATGATGAGATCGCAGTCACCTGCAATGAATTCAAAAATGTTTTCAATTTCTCTTTTGCTGAGGGGTGAAGAAAAATTAAGTTTTATGTTCAGGTAGCATTTTTCCGGATCAAATTGTTCCAGCGAGGGAAGTCTATCCTGATTTGCCACAAGATCCAATATTACGCCATGTTTTTTTAAATAAC
>JBNLFC010000398.1:0-3547 GCA_050305335.1 Leptospirales bacterium | reverse complement strand
AACTTTTGGAAGTTTGTTCATGTATTCCGCTATTTCTCCTTCATCTCCTTCAGCCTTCGTCCAGTAATCAGCCATACCTTTATAGGTTGTCTCTCCAAAGATGAGCATGTCGGCTGATTTTAATTGTTCATTGCTAAAATCTTCCAGCTCTTTGCCCCAGACAAGCTCGTGAAAATTCAACTCCCAGTTGTTCTCACCTTCAAAATATCCATCCAGGGTGACTACATTCCACATGATCAGTCTTCTCATATTTTTATCCCCCGCGGTAATCAAATTTATCCACATTATGGAAAACCTGCCTTCATTATTCATCCCGGATTGAAAAAAGACACAAGTTCTGTCCCGATATTGGAAAAGAGATCTAATGCAAGGTAATCGGTTCATTTCGTGCGGGCAGGGATTTCTTGCCTGCATATTACCTGATATACTATCTTCCGTTTTTCACTGGTACATCTGTATTCCTTGCATTGCCAGTGCATTGGACCGGGCCGCGCGAAATTCAGGATCATTTATGAAATCCTTTTCGTTGTTTTCGGATCCATTTCTGATTCCACTTTTCTGAATGCGAAAACTTTCCTGATAACAACGAATAGGGAGATATGCATGACGGAACGGGTACAGACACCATTTAACCAGACAACAATAGCGGACGAAGTGATCAAAGGCATTGATCGTCTGGTTAAATCCTGGGATGATCCCCTGTACGCGCTGATGAACAACGCCGGCATGATGGGGTTTCAGATGCTGCCAGGCGGCTCTGGACGCTCTGTGAAGCCACACTGAAAAGCTAATAGAACTGTATAAGAATTTGGCTCATACCACGAAAAAAGAATTAAATTTCGCTGCATCCTCTTTTCATGGGGTCGTGAATACCTTTCATTATGACTCTGGTTAGCCGAAGTAATAGTTTTGTAATTTGCATAGAATTCATAAAAATCTAATCCTGCAAGATCAAAAAAAAAGAGCCTGTCTGTTTTCATCCGAATTATTTTGAGGCGAGGAGGTAACTGACTATGAGACCACCCTGGATGGAGCAACTTCGGAAATACCAACAAGCGAATACAAAAAAATCTCTTTTTCAACTGGTGACAACCGTTCTGCCTTATCTAACCCTGATGGTTGCAATGTACTTTATATACCGTGAATTTTCGTTCTGGTGGAATGCTCCGCTCATTTTTCTGGCTGGCGCCTTGCTTGTACGAATTTTCATTATCTTTCATGATTGCGTTCATCACTCATTCTTTCCTTCTGAGCGTCTTTGTTCTTTTGTGGGCAGCATACTCGGTGTTCTGGTCTTTACGGCCTACCACGATTGGCGTAGGACACATTTGATCCACCATGGATCGTTTGCAAACCTGGAGAAACGTGGGATTGGTGATGTCTGGACTATGACAGTTCAGGAGTTTATATCTGCGTCATCATGGAAGCGGCTATTTTATCGAGTGTACAGAAACCCCGTTATTCTCTTTGGCCCTGCACCTATTGTTCTTTTTTTGATCTGGAATCGCTTTCCTGTTAAGGGGGCGGGTCGAAAAGAGATTCTGAGTGTTCTGTTTATGAACGCAGTACTGATAGCTATCATTGTCCTGGCACTGTTGACGTTTGGCATTCGGGAATATATTATGATACAGCTTCCAGTGATCGCTCTGGCAGGAATTTTCGGTATGTGGCTTTTTTTTATTCAACATCAGTATGAAGGAGTTCGCTGGTGGCATACCGAAGAGTGGTCTTCCTATCAGGCATCCATGCAGGGGAGCTCTTACTATGACCTTCCGGCGGTGCTTCGATGGTTTTCCGGAAATATCGGTTACCATCATATTCATCATCTTTCACCCCGCATACCCAACTATAATCTCAAGAGGTGTTACGAAGAAAATCCTGAACTGAAGGAAATTATTACGATTAAGCTGTTTCGCGGTTTTCGTTCCATTTTCCTGCAACTATGGGATGAAAGTTCCAAAGAACTCATCAGTATTCGTGAGGCGAAAAGAAGAATGGGAAACGGAGTTGCTATGTAAGCAATGTATTCCAGGACACACTTAATTTCTTTTAAGGCTTACAACTCTACTTCAGATTCGCCACCAGAAAATAGACCCAGATACCTATATAGGCAAGGTTGCTGAGGAGCCCCGGTGATGCAATGATTCGGCTGATCTTACTCCCGGAGCGAAACGTTCTGATTCCCAGAACAAGGCTTATGACGAATGAGAGGATTGATGCAACCATAAAAGTCAGCACAATTCGATTTTTGGTTTCCAGACCTTCAGCCCGATGCGGGCCCGGAGCCAGATCTGCCAGGGCGGAGAGAGCGGACGAGGCTAATGTTAGCCAGGTGATGATTGAGAATAGAAGTGCAAGAATTGCGCTCCATAATCGGTAGGTAGCTTTACGATTGTCTGGATGAGTGTGTTGAGTATGCTCCATATCTCAGCCAGAGATTTCTATTCCCACCGGGCAATGATCCGATCCTGTTACATCCGATAGAATAAAAGCGTTGTTAAGTCGAGGGCGAAGCGATTGAGAAATACAGAAGTAGTCGATGCGCCAGCCAATGTTTTTCTGTCGCGCGTTGAATCGATAGGACCACCAGGTGTAGTTGCCCGCTTCCTGGTTGAATTCGCGAAATGTATCGATAAAACCTGCTTCCAGTATGTTGGAAAAACCTTCCCGTTCCTCATCGGTAAATCCAGCGTTCTTATGGTTAGCATCGGGACGGGCAATGTCAATTTCTTTGTGGGCCACATTCAAATCGCCACAAAAAATCACGGGCTTTTTCTTATCCAATCGCTTGAGGAGAGCTTTGAAATCTTTATCCCATTGCATACGAAAATCCAACCGTTTGAGTTCTTCACCGGAATTGGGAGTATAAACGGTCAATAGATAAAAGGCCGGAAACTCTACATAGAGAATGCGGCCCTCCTGGTCAGGAGCGTTTTTCTGGATTCCGCGCTGCAAGGCTCCCTGTTCCAGCTTCAAATCCCTGTGCAGAACTAGTGCGGTTCCGGAGTATCCCTTTTTCTCCGCGTGATTCCATATGATCTGGTATTCCGGCAGTTCGGTTTCGAGTATGTTGCTCTCAGGTTGACCCCGGGTTTCCTGCAAACAGAGAACATCCGGTTTTTCGCGTTTTACGAAATCCAGAAACCCTTTTTTCAGTACGGCACGAATGCCATTCACATTCCAGCTCAAAAGACGCATAAGATACCAATATGCATATCTATTTTAGAAAAGACAAGTGACTTACTTCTATAAAACTCATCCTTTACTATCATCGCCATGCCGTCTAAACCTTACATTCCTTTCTGCGACCCCCGCGGTCCAAATATCCCGGCAGTCGCCTGATTCACTCTTTATTCTCCCTGACTCTGGCCGCTACCTGCGGACAGGTTTTATCCGCTTCACAAAATAGCTCATCCCGATATATTTCTCTTAGCGAATCATCGATGTCTTTTATTTGATTGTAGTGTAAGGAAAGCGCAAAGAAAAATAGCGGAAGTTATATTTTACCCTGGTTCATTTTCCACTGTATATCTGTGACCTGATTGAC
>JBNLFC010000397.1:0-3559 GCA_050305335.1 Leptospirales bacterium | reverse complement strand
AATAGACGGTGTCGGCCGGAAGCGCGACTGGAATGCAAATGAGGGATAAAAACAGAAGAAAACGAAATATGCTTTCGCGAATTTTGTCCGCAATATTGTTGTTTATCGAATGAAACGATCTGACCATGGCTTTACAATTCTATACTCCGCTCTTGAGAGCGAAAGTAGACTACGGAATTAACTATACACTCACTCAATCCGTTGGTCGCCTCATTTTGCGAAATGAGACCCTTTTTTCAGACCCCGGATCGGGAAATTGTCGTGTGTGGTTATAGGGAGCTGGCTTTGAGGTGTCTTTTATATTCGGTCGGTGTCATACCCATGACTTTCTGAAAAGCGCGGTTGAATGTGGCTTTTGAATCGAATCCACTTTCCAGAGCCACACGCAGAAGAGTCCAATCCTCTTCCGATCGGATCCTTGCCGCAGCTGCACGGACCCGATACTCCATCAGAAGGTCCCGGAAAGTTTTTTTCATGTAGCGATTTATATAAAAACTCAAATTCCATGGTTGGACTTCCATTTTCCGGGCTAGCTTCGCCAGAGTAAGATCACCCTCCAGATATACTCTTTCTTCCTCCATCTCTACCCGAAGCTTTTCTGCTATTGCGGAAATGAGTTCTTCGTCCAACCCTTCCAATTCTGATCGTGTGGAAACAATACTGCGGATCTGCTCCAGCCCTGCTACAACACTCTCCGATTGAATTTCAAACACCACTCCAGGGATTTTGCGTACAGCAAACCCTACCAGGAAAAAGATGGTAAAAATCATCAATGTCACCAGCATTCCGAAATAGAAGACAAACTGGAATAGCAATTCACTGACACTTAATGCAGGGATCAGCATTCCGAAGACCCCGGAGTGATAAAAAGCACTGATGAAACCTGCCACCTGCCCGGAGATAAGAATGGATGCTAATAAGCGCTCCGGGTTGCCTCTCTTCAAAACAACTCTTCCCAGTACAATGAGTATTACGAGGCCGTTGAGGATATTCGTGGCAAAGTATGCCTGAATCAACCAGGCAGGGAAAAAGAAAAAAAGAAGATACTCTACTCCCAGTAGTGTCGTAAAAAAGAGGAGGACTTTATCAATGAGAGGAGCCATCTCTTTCACATGAAAAAAGCGGCTCACAATCAAGTTCACTGTTCCAATGATCAGGACTCCGCACGTGAATACGATTCGATTTGCCGCAATGCCGGGAACAAAATCCAGAAGCAGGCCGGAAAAATAGAGATAGTAGCCGGAGTGTGCAATGGAAAAAAGAATGAAATAGGCAAACAGTGGATCGCGGACAATTCCCAGAAGAAAGGCAAAATAGATTACCAGTATCACTACGATTGTCATAAAGATAGCGGCTGTAACTTTTTCCTCAATACGCAAATGATACAACGCTTCGCGGGTCAGCCCCTTAATGTTGAGATGAATGGGGATTCTGGAAAGCACTTGCAGGTATACCGACGCTTTGCCATCCGACGAAAGGGCTACCGGGATCACCATCCGATCCGGAAAATGCAATCTATATTGCCGTGCACTCTCTACAGGCTCACCGGGGTGAATGGAATATATGGAAAGAATATGGAGTGGAACCGGCCCCGCATCGAGAAATAGTTCGCGAGTGGTCCCGCTGGCGATCAAATCAATGCGAATCCACGCAGCTCCCCGCTCAATATTGATGATAGGCCCGGATAGTTCCTGAAACTGGTTGGAAGAAGCGCGAAAAACCTCTGAGAATTCAGCGGAGGAGCCTTTCAAATATCGAAAAGTCGAGACTTCCACAGGTGATTCATTTTCTTCTGCCGGAGCCTTACACGATAGCAAAGATATTGCTGTAAAAAGCTGTATCAGGGAAATGGTCTTAACAAAACGCTGCATGTGGGATCTTCTTAGACCAAATCTTTTTGATTTTTGCAATTGCTCATCCACTTTTTTCCAATACTCACGGTTATTCAGCAAATGGGCTTAAAAGCAGGTTTTATACTATTTCTCACCATGTCTGGTCCCCATCTGGCAGAGCCGCACGGAGAGCATTGACCTCGGCTCCTACTTGAACCTTTCATCGGAACGTTTTCTGGCGATCTCAGCATCGCTGGCCTGCATCCAGCCAGAAACACTCTCTCTCACGTCATCAAATTTCTTTATGTATGGCTTAATATCCAGCAGCGGAGTTCCATCCAGTATATCGACTCCCTTTATGAAGACTTTGTTCTTTTCCACAGCCGCTAATTCAACAATGGAAAGCCCTATATGGTTTGGCCTTAACGGGGAGCGGGTTGCAAAAACACCTCTTGGCCGGGAATCCAGAAAGGGGGTAACCAGCAATTCAGTACGTGTAACCATATGAAAACTATACAGTAGATAGATATGACTGAACCCCTCCAGGTCACGCAGCCCCTCCTCATACCGTTCATCCACAATAGCATAGCCCTCAAATCCGGATGCTCCTTTCGGTTGAACAGGCATATCTTCAATGGTTTTGTGGGGTGAATGTATGACTCCTATAGGACTGATCTCAGGCATTGGAATACCCCTCCTCTATTCTATTCACTTCTGACTTCTTTAAGTACAGGCCTTATGCCGGCACTGAAGCAGAATGTGGTCGACACCAGAGTACCGGCAATAGTTCCCATCCCTGCAACGCGAGTCAATAGCGACCATATTTCGTCCGGTGCTTTCGAAGAGAGAGCCAGCAGGGGCAAAAGAAGAACACCAAAAACAGCCGCCGAGATAAAAGCTGATGAAATTACCACTCTCTGGAAGCTGAGTCGCCGAAGACGCTTGAGCGTGACTATGAGGGGGAAGCCGATCATCCAGGTCACAATATAACTGAGGAGTGTCAGAGTAGCCATAGCGAACAGCCAGGCAAAGATTGTAGAGGAACTGAAGTCGGAAAACTCCTCTTTGGGAGTCGGATCATGCCAGAAGAAAAGTGCCCATAACCCATACACAACCGGCACACTGAGGGGTGCGATCATCGCACCACGCCAGAAAGCGCGCTTCCCCTGTGTCATCGCTGCCTCTCCTCTGTATGCTCTTTCAAAATTCATTCCGCCCTCAGACCAACTTAAAAAAAACTCGATTATTTACGACTCAAAAAGCAATCTGTGCTCCATGGAAAGAGCCACCGGCGAGGAGTCCTGTGAACTCTGCGGAAGACGAGGCCTTCTGCTTACCATCCACCACCTGATTCCAAAAGATGAGGGAGGGAAAAAAAAACAGACCATTCGAATTTGCCGTGCCTGCCACTCCCAGATCCATGCCACATTTACAAACAAAGAACTGGCTGGAATGTTGAATAATCTTGACGCCATACGTAGCGACGAACGTATAAATCGTTTCTTAAAATGGGTTCGGAAACAGTCGGTAGATCGAAAAATCCGTGTAAGGAGAGAGCGAGCGAGAAAAGAGCGCAAATAGCAAATATCAAAAATAGGAGATTCTCATGTCACAAAGAATTCTGGTAATAGGCGGGACAGGATTATTCGGAAGACCCGTGGTTCGCGCATTGCGGGAAGCCGGATTTCAGGTTCGGATAATGGTGCGCGACACAGCGAAAGCCGCCA
>JBNLFC010000396.1:0-3570 GCA_050305335.1 Leptospirales bacterium | reverse complement strand
GATTATTCCTGGGATGATCCGGCTCAGAGAGCGCCGCTTCTTCGCCTTTCCCCCGGGTCTCGCTGGGCGGGCCTCAAAGGACTTTCCACAGGAGAACAATCTCGCGTCATTGATCGAGATGGAATTCAGCGAACAGTTGTTCTTCCCGGAGCATATGTTGTCAGTCGAATCAGAGACGGTAAATTTGATCGTGCAACCTTATTGAGCCTGGGAAGATTTCACTCCAACACTGCGCCGGGTTTTATCCGTCGCGGTGAAGGAAAATCCTATAAAAATGATGACCTGGCCATCGACTACTATAGAGTCATTCTGACCCTCATGGATCGGCCAAACGATACCGAAGCCATGGCTGGCATAGGCCACGTCTACTATGGAAAAAAGGAATTCGGTGCCGCGGCCCGAGAATACAGTAAAATTCTTGATATTGATCCAACCGATGTATCAGGCCACGCAGGAATTTTAAATACATATATTGAAATCTGGAAAAAGGAGAAAGATCCCCGCTTCGTCATTCAGCGCCACCGATTGATACGCAAACTGGGTCTGGAAGAGGAACTTCCCATACATGTACTGGCAAAACTGGCCGGATTTTATATTGATCTGAACCCCGACGAGCTACGCATTCAATATCAAGTAGATCCGGTAGACTCCATCAGCGGATTGAATATTGAGCAAAATGCCATCTATATTCTGGAAACCCTGTTCAAAAAGAAAGAATACCGTGACGGTGACCTGGTGGAAGGCTCCAGATACGGAGCCGGCTTCTACCAGCGGGGGCGTTATCTCTTTTCGCGCAAGGAGTATGCAAGAGCCTTGCAGCAATTTCAAAATGCCCATCATTACGACGACCGTAACTATCTGGCCATCAGTGCCATGGGCGAATACTACATGAAAACGCTGGATTTTGATCGGGCTCAACAATATTTCCAGGAAGCACTCAATACACACAAAAAGTATAGAGATACTTACGGCCTCTATCCAGAGGATGAAGAGCTGGAAGAGGGCGACCATGCCCGGATTATATATGACCTGGGTTCCCTCCTCTACTTACGCTATGCAGGAGTAGATCCGCTATCACGCAAAGGCTATCCCGACTCACGCATCTACCCTGACAGGGCCGTCCGCGCCGAATCTTCCGATATGGAGACAAGGCGAGAACGCCTGCGGGAAGCGGCGGAGCTCTTTCGTAAAGCCTTAAACGAAGATTTGCAAAATTCTGACGAGAAACTGGTCTCCTTCTATCGGGCTGGGTGGGTTGATTACATCAATGGCGACTTTGAATCAGCACTCAGGCAATGGGAAGAGCTGAGCTCCATTTACGATTACAATTATGATGATCCCGCACTTCTTATGGGCAGAGGCAATTCGTTTTACTATACCGACCAGTTGCGCTCGGCTCTGGGAAGTTATCTGAAGGCGGCGACAGATTACGACCATAAGACTATGCATATCAAAACCCCGAATCCGGAAGATCCTGTACAACGCAAGCTCTTTGAGGCCATGGCTGCCATTCACAACAATATAGGCGCAGTCTATGAAAAGGAGTACAGAGAGCTGAAACAGAGCGGAGGATCCCAGAAAGCCCTGAATACCATGGAACAAGAGGCTCTGCGCAACTACTGGAAAGCAGTAGAGATTGCTCATAAATTGAATATGGATAATGAAATTGCACGGACTAACCTGCAGCTGGCCTTCAAGCCCGACTCATTGGAGTCGGGACGTGAGCCTCTGCTGGATGACTGGGTCCCTCCCCTGCTGGATATGGAACTAAAAAAAGACCTATGATTCAAAATCTGACAATATCTTATCACGGACACGATCAGGAAGGTATGTGTCCGCTCTCTTCTTCTGCCCGCACCTGAAAGGCAGAAACCTGATTCATAAGATCCTCTGTCATTTTACGCAATCCCTGTGTGGATTCCCCGAGCGCCTCCACCTGACCGATCTGGTTCTGATAAATTTCGCCCATATATGCTGATTTTTCCAGAATATCTCGATTCAACGCATCCACTCGCTCCAATCTTTCGAGTATGTTTTGCGTATTGCTTCCCATCCTCTGCATCTCCATATCCAGCGCAGTCATTTCGGTGGAGAGATGAGTGATGGTATCGGACATATTGTGAAACCTCCGGGAGTTTTCCAGCATGAGTCTGGACCCTGTTGCCACTCTCTCATGATTGGATTCAATAACCTTTACCACGTCACTCAATTCATTTACAGTATCAGCCACTAGCTTTCCAATCGTCCCGGCAGCTTCCCTGGACTGGTCTGCTAACTTAGCTACACCCTCGGCAACCACGGAGAAACCACGTCCCTGTTCTCCGGCGCGAGCTGCTTCGATAGAAGCATTCAGTGCCAGCATGTTCGTTTCCTCAGAAATTTTAACAATTGCACCGGTAATGTCTTTGATTTTCTGACTCATTTCGGCGTGGGAGCGTATGATACGCTCCGCCTCTTCAAAAGAGAGACGAAGGTCTTCCATGTTGGTGACAGCCATTTCCAGACCATTCATACCTTCCATAGAAAAAGAGGCCAGGCTGCGCAACTCAACCGCTGCCTCCTGCAATCGAGTTACTGTGGCAAGCATTCCTTCAGCATTTGCGTTAGCCGCATTTTTCAATCCAAGGAGCGACTGGTCCTGCTCCGTCATATCAGCCTGGACCAATTGCATGCTTTGATCCACCCTCTCCTGCAGGCTATGAGAGACCTCGATCAATTCCAGAGAGTTTATGGTCGCTCTTTCCACACTCCTCGCCTCATGACTTACGCGATGAACCAGATCCCGCAAACTTTCGGCCATCCGGTTGAACGAAAACGCAAAATCGTCGAATGCGTCTTTGCGTTCATGATCGAGTTGAATCACTGTGGAGAGATCCCCTGAGGCAATCCGATCCGCCTGAGCGACAAGGCTTTTCAATCGTCTGGACACAAAATAGCGAAAGAGAATCAGATTTACAACGCCAACCATAAGACCTGCAACAATGCACCCTGCTACAAAGAGCCATTTGAGTCCAGGTTTGTACTCCACAAAAAGCGAGGCATAGAAAGGAAATACCACACCCATGAAAAGACCGAAGAGTATGGTTCCCCATTGAGGAAGTTTAATTGTGGAACGCATGACCACCTCGCAAGGATTTTCTTGCACCTCCTGGCTGATCGATCATCTTCCTGCTCCACCAGACTCTAAGTCGCGGACTTCCCTTTGCGAGAAATGCCTTGAAAGAAAAGGGAGACGAAAAAATGAATCAGGGAGATCCAGCGTAGAGGCAGATAGGGTCTGGAGAACGTTCTCCATAAATAGGTAAGTCCCCTGACCTGGAAATAGTCTGGAGCTTTCTTTTTTTGACCGGAAAGTATATCCAGGGACCCGTCAATTCCAACCACAACCGAGCTGGAAAAATGCTGCCAGTTTTCCTGAATCCATCGCTCCTGCCTCGGGAATCCCATTCCGATGAAAATCAGGTCCGGTGATGACTTACGCATAGATTCTTTGATCAACTCTTCCCTTTCGCTATTGAAATAGCCTCCCTGGCGGCCTATGATTCGAAGCCCGGGGAAGATTCGGAGCCA
>JBNLFC010000395.1:0-3570 GCA_050305335.1 Leptospirales bacterium | reverse complement strand
GCTTCGGCCTGGCATGGACGTTGTGTGCCAACACCAACAGAGTGGTATCCCTGCCTCTGCCTCGTCCATTGAAGAAATATATTTGGATCTCCCTGCATTTTGAGAAAACATATGGCAAAGATCACTTACCTGTTTATGAAGAAGAAAATTCTGTTCTATTTTTTGATGTTTTTGCTACTGTTTTTGGTGATTCGTCTTTTTGATTTTGCTCTGTCAAAGACAGTTTTTGCTATGGACTCTGCTTACTACGTTTATCCGAAAGGATACTATGCAAATAAAACTCCCGATGGTGACTCATTTGTGAAGATAAACTCTCTTGGAATTCGCTCGGAGGAGTTGGGGGATAAGGGGAATCGCACCCGCATACTCTTTCTGGGAGACTCCTTTACTTTTGGCCCATACGTAGAAGTAGAGGATACTTTCGTTAAATCCAGCGAGAAAAAACTTCGCAAGGATGGCTATAATATTGAAAATATCAATGCGGGTATCATAGGCTACGGGCCGGGGCATGAACTCGGGCTGTACAGAGCTCTTCGTGATAAAATTAAACCGGATGTGGTTGTTGCCGTCGTATATCAGAACGATATAAACGATGCAGGCGAAACTCGCCTTTACAAAAGCATGCGGGAGCACCAGATGCGTAAGTTGCTGGTATGGGTTGCCTTTGCGCTTGCACCGAATACGTCGAACTTTTTTTTGCGCAAGTTTATTACTCAGGATTTTCAGGAAAAAATCATTAAATTCGCAAACCCTGTGAAACAGATCTCGGAAGGAGAGTTGCTGGCCGCAAAGAAAAGAAAAAGCATAGAACTACAGATCCATAAAAAAACAGCATCTCCTGAAGAGAAGCAAAAGATTGAGTTTGCGCTCCGTCTTATGTTATCCAATTACACGCAAGATACGCAACTTTCACCGGCTGAAATTCAAGATTGGATAGAGGCTGCCGTTGAATATATTGCGAAATACGGGCTTGGCGCCGTTGATACGGTGCAACTGATGTATGGTTTGTTTGAGCCTGACTATTATAAGATTTCTGCGAATCTTGAGGGCGATGGTGGAGAATACTTCAATAAATTTGCTGAAATCATGATCAGGATAAAGAAAGAGTCTGAATCCCGCGGGGAGAAATTTTGCATTGTATTTATTCCTGCTGATGTGATGTACAATCGAGAAAAAAGTGAAGCGAGTAAAACATTTCATTTTAAGGTGGATGATCAATGGTTGACTGCTGAATCAAAGCTGGAAATGAAGCTAGAGGAGTTTTCAAGAGAGAACTCAATTCCAGTTTTAAATCTTACTTCCTCCTTTCGGGCAAAGGCTCCCGATAATTATTACACTTTCCCGCATGATGTTCACTTTAATCTACAGGGCCATAAAATTGTCTCCGAGTTGATAGCGGATTTTCTGGAAAAAAACATGCTTGAGCACGGGAAATGAGAGGTGTTGCTTTTTATTTGATTGTTTTTGCTCTGTTCGTTGTCATATTATCCCAATGCAGGAGTCAAAATAGCAAGGAAAATAAAGAACTGCAGACTATTCTTCAACTGTTGATTCGGAATCGTGACTACAGTCTGGGGATGTTCGGTGACAGCATTATGGCTTTCTGGCCAGTTGAAACCACGCTTGATGAGTATTTCGCGACCAAAATCGCTTACCCGATTCGTGGCTCTTCTGAAATTTTATCCTCTGTAAAGCAGGATGGCGGACGATATGGACTCTGTCTGATTAACGGCGGTGTGAACGATTTCCTTGGAAACTATGTGCCCGAAGATAAAGACATTGAAGCAACTGCGGAAACGATGTCGGAAGCTACTCTGGAGTTGCTTCCTCGATGTGGAAGGACAATCTTTCTGAATACATGGCATGTAGAGATGCCATGGCCCCGGCTTGCCGCTGAAAAACTAAATATGGCCTATAAGGCGAAAGTAACGTTTACGGATCGCCTCGATTGTGAGGCAGTCATTGAATCACAAATGTTACTGGACGGTGGGCATCTCAGCGAGGATGGCTATCGCGCCATCTCTGCTTCTGTTCGGGCCCTGGATAATGCTCCGTAAAATTAAATAAAGAAACACAAAGTTGCCCGACGTCCTTCCGAATGTGTTTGCCCTCCACCTGACCAGAATTTCATGCTTGCAATTGTTGCGGGCTCATTCTGTGATGCCAGCTGGTAACATTTCAGTCTATAGGGCTTTCAAACGTGAATATACTGGGAATCTCTTCATATTATCACGACTCTTCTGCTGCGTTGCTTGTCGAAGGAAAGATAGTCGCTGCGGCTCAAGAAGAGCGATTTACAAGAAAAAAACATGACCCGGGGTTTCCCCTGAAGGCGATTCACTCCGTACTCAGACAGGGTAACTTGAAACAGAGCGATGTGGATGTAATTGCCTTCTACGATAAGCCTTTTCTAAAGTTTGAAAGGTTGCTGGAGTCGATTCTTCAGGGAGCTCCTATGAGTTTTCCGGTGTGGATACAGGCTCTCCCCACATGGATGGATCATAAGTTGATGGTCAAACGATCGGTCTTGAAAGAGCTACCTGAGCTTCGTTCTGACGTGAAATACTATTACCCTCCCCACCATGAGTCCCATGGAGCCGCAGCATTTCTGGCCAGCCCTTTTGAGAAGGCAGCATTTCTTACAATCGATGGGGTAGGGGAGTGGGCCACGACATCCTACGGCGTAGGAACGGGAAATCAGATGGAAATTCTTGGTGAATTGAGATTTCCCCATTCCCTGGGTATGCTCTACTCGGCATTCACATACTATACCGGCTTCAAGGTGAATTCCGGTGAATACAAAGTAATGGGATTGGCTCCCTATGGAGAGCCTCGTTACGTGCAGCAAATCTATGAACATTTAATCGATCTTCGAGAAGATGGTTCCTTTCGGCTGAATATGGATTATTTTGATTATGCGTATGGTCTGCGCATGACTAATAGTAAGTTTGATAACCTTTTTGGTGGCCCACCGAGGAAGCCTGAATCCAGTCTGACTCAAAAAGAGATGGATCTGGCTCGCTCTGTGCAGGATGTAACGGAAGAGATTGTGCTGAGAATGGGAAGGCACATTCACAAAGTAACGGGCCAGGAGAAGCTTTGTATGGCCGGAGGTGTGGCTCTCAATTGTGTGGCTAACGGTCGTCTGCTTAGAGAAGGTCCATTTTCGGAAATCTGGGTGCAGCCTGCGGCAGGTGATGCCGGGGCAGCAGTGGGTGCGGCCTTGCTGGTGTGGCACAAACTCATGGAGAATCCACGACCTGTAGACGGAAAAAGGGATGCAATGCACGGTTCATACCTCGGTCCTGCTTTTTCTGCGGGGGAGATAAAGGGATTTTTAGAGAGTAACAATATTCCCCATCGAGAGTTCCCGGATGCTATTGCCGCAGCAAGGGAGGCCGCTCACCTGATTGCCGACGAAAAGGTGGTGGGTTATTTTCAGGGTCCTATGGAGTTCGGACCGCGTGCTCTGGGGGGGCGCAGTATCATTGGAGATTCCCGCAGTCCAAAAATGCAATCTGTAATGAATTTAAAGATCAAGTTTCGGGAATCCTTTCGGCCATTTGCGCC
>JBNLFC010000394.1:0-3573 GCA_050305335.1 Leptospirales bacterium | reverse complement strand
TGTCTGGACGAGACCTTATGCATTGCCTCTTCGGTTCCTGGAAATAGCGTGATAGCTTCCTGAAAAGGATCGTCAGGAAAGGGGAATTCGCCGGGCCGGGCCGGTCTTTTATATTTTTGATAAATCTGATAGAGGAAATGGTCCAATCCCGGGTAATTGCGCGAAGAGAGCAGGTATATGGTGCGCTGACGTGATATGTGGCTACGTGCTGTCTGGATCACGGAATCCATGGGAAGCACATTCAAGCCTTTTCTCAGGTCAGCAGGCGGCACATTATAATGTTCTATGGTGAAATAGTCAGATATTTGTGCATCACTCTGGGATGAGAGAATTTTTTCAAATCTTCCACATGCTTCGGACCAATGCTGGTTCAAGCCCAGAATACCGCCTCTGGGATGAATGGCCCTCCACCCCGCAGCATCGGAGAATATAATGCCGTCAAAATCGAAGTAGGCTGCCTGGGTAATGGGAGTTTCGGAATATACCATAAGTATAGTGTCGGTCACATGGTGCTCCCATTCGCACCGCAAATATGAAGTGGCATCCGTGATGAGGGTAAATATCTCAAGCCAATGAATCGTGTCGGAATGAGGGGGAATGTTGTGTGGATAAAAGGAAGAAGGGTAAGGGCTCTCCTCATGGGAGGAGACGGCCGCTTACCCTTTGCAAGAAGCCCGGTGGATCAGATTGCCTGACCGCCCCGTTCGCCGGTTCGAATTCGGATCACTTCATGCAGATCGGTTACGAAGATTTTTCCATCTCCGATGTTACCTGTTCTGGCACCTTCGATGATTGCCTGAATGGTCGGTTCTACAAAATCTTCGTTCACACCGATTGTTAAAACGGTCTTCTTCAGAAGATTCACTTCATGAATCACACCACGATAAGACTCGTCGTATCCCTTTTGTTGGCCTGCTCCCAGTGCATTGGAGACGGTCATTTTTGTAACCCCTACCTTTGCCAGTGCCGCCTTTACATCAGTCAGCTTATGAGGCTGGATGATTGCTTTGATTAGTTTCATATCAATACCGCCTTCCTTAATTATTCCAGAGTAAAGATTGCAAAGCCCTTGTAGGCTTCTTCGCCATGCTCTGCAATATCCAGTCCCTTGAGTTCTTCCTCACGGGAAACACGAATCTTCATGATCAGGTCCAGAACCTTGAATACCACAAACATCGCTATGAACGCGTAGACAGGCAGCGCAATAGATCCGATAAGCTGTGTGGTGAGGCTTGCTCCGGAGTTGAAAATTCCAAAAGAGATGCCACCCCAGATTCCATTGAGCCCATGCACAGGCCATGCTCCCACAGGATCGTCAATCTTCAACTTGTCCAGCAGCTTAACACCTGCCACAACCAGAATGCCTGCCACTGCGCCAATGATGATGGACTGTACAGGAGTTACTCCATCGCAAGGAGCGGTAATAGCTACAAGACCAGCTAGAGTTCCATTCAATGCCATGGAAAGATCAGGTTTCTTGTAAACGATCCACATAGTGAACATTGCTAGAACAGCGCCAGCGGTGGCAGCAAGGGTGGTATTAACAGCAATCAGACCCACCAGAGCAGGGTCAGAAACAATCGCCATTGTAGATCCAGGGTTAAATCCGTACCAGCCAATCAGGAGAATAAAGACTCCCAGGCCTGCCATGGGCAGGTTGTGTCCGGGCATTACCTGTGGTTTCCCTTCAGGTGAAAATTTTCCAATCCTTGGACCGAGCACCATTGCACCAGCGAGGCCTGCGAATCCGCCTACAGCGTGAACTACGAGGGAACCGGCAAAATCATGAAAACCAAGGCTGCCAAGCCATCCTCCACCCCAGACCCAGTGTCCGCTGATGGGATAAACGATTGCCGTGATGACTACACTGTAGAAAATATAACTGCTGAACTTTATTCTACCGGCTACTGATCCAGATACAATGGTTGCCGCAGTCGCCGCAAAGGCCATTTGAAAAAGAAATTTCGCCATGAGCGGAATTCCAGTCCAGTTCAACGAGGAAAAAATGCCTGCGTAGGCATCGCCCATGGCAGGACTATTATCAGCGCCCATCAGAAAAAATCCGTTCAAGCCGATGTAGGCATTTCCATCTCCGAACATCAGCCCGAATCCGATTACATAGAAGAAAATGGCTCCGAACGCGAAGTCCATAAGGTTTTTATAAACAATGTTTACTGCGTTTTTTGCTGCATTGAGTCCCGATTCAACCAGCGCAAATCCTGCCTGCATAAAAATCACCAGAACGGCAGCCATGACCACCCAGAGTGTGTCGACTCCCACTGTGATAGTTCCCAATTGACTGGCTAAGTCGGGTGCGGGGGCCACCGCATCCTGAGCCATAAGTGAAAAGGGAAGCAGTAATAGCATTGGTCCGGCCAGGGACCAGAAGATCCTTTTAAATTTCCCGGCGTGCATCTTTTAGTGCTCCTGAAGTAGTTTGGATTGCTGACAAAAAGAACAGCAATCAATAAGACTTATGCAATTCCTGTACCTTTTCTGGGACTTGCGCTGATTGCATTGGATATTTTTTAAGCAAGATTGGTTGTTTGCCTGTTATATAGGCTGTTTTGCTGCATTACGCCTTTGTTTTGGGCTTAAAATTGTAATTAGTTGCCGCGGAAAATCCGGAGTGGTGCTGAAATCTTATCTATTTTTTTTGCGCAACATTTTTTAAAGACTTATTGCTTCTATTTTAAGCTATCAATTGCAAGAAGAATCTTCTTATTGCAATAAAAATGTGCTTAATGTTTAAAATAAGTGCATTTGAATCCTGCGGCAGTTCTGGTGCAAGATTTCCCGGAAGTGATGAACTATCTGGACCTGGAAATCGATATATTTCACGAAAAAAAGAGCAGTGATCCGAAAATGAAAGAGAGATTGCCACAGAGCTTCTAGTTTATTCTATAAATAGTAATGATTCGGATGGTAGAGTATGGGTGATGGTCAGTTATCACAGGCCGAAATCGACCAGCTTTTGCAGGGCGCTGATAATGTAGGTGGTGGCACAACCACCACCAGAGAGGGTGGAAGGCCTATCCCGGGTATTGCTTCTCAGGACCAGGAGCTGCTTGCGTCCATGTTTCACCAGGGGCTCCAGGGTGGGCTTTCTGGGCTCACGCAGGTGCTGGGGAAGTCGGTCAGATTGGGACCTCTGGTGCAACTGGTCTATTCGCAGGCTGAGCTGGAGAAAAATCTGGGCCAGAGTATGGTTCTTTTCCGCCAGAAAATCAATGGAACCTTTGCCGGACGACTTGCATTTCTTATCACCTCAAAAGATGGAGCCAGATTGGCCGAATTTGTAATGGGAGGAGATGGCTCTCAGGAATTGAACACTGGCCTGGACAGTGCTCAAATAGCCACTCTCAAAGAAATCATCAGCCCATTGCTATTCAATGCTCTGAACAGGGTTTCCGTTCGCATTGGCAGTCCCATCACGCCTCAGGTGTCGGATCTTTTTGTTACCGGGGGAGGGGAACCATATCCTTTTTCGGAAGACTCGCTGTATCTGGTTCTACAGATACCTTTCAGTGTGGAGGGCATTGCCCTGGACGGGAAGCTCCATATTGTAATTCC
>JBNLFC010000393.1:0-3583 GCA_050305335.1 Leptospirales bacterium | reverse complement strand
ACCAAACAGCATCTGGCCAGTGAGCATCTGGAGAACCACAGCTACCAGCATCAGCTCTTCGCTGATGGCTGATAGCTGATCCTCTCAATCAGCTTTCCAGCTCTTCTTTTACGCCAATAGCGATCTTAAAAAGAACTGTAATCACCAGAGCGCCGATGGAGTAGATACCCAGGGTGATCATCCACTCAATGCCGGTGATGGTGTACTCGGTCACATGGTTGAGCGGGGAAGGAATGAATCCGCCAATCACCAGCCCCATTCCCTTATCAATCCAGGTGGAGACAAAGATCAAGATGGCAGCAATTCCCAGCACGGTCTCATTCTTGCGCCAGGGAGGATTGATCAAAAGACCAATGCCAGCAAATCCCATAGCCATTGAGGTCCACATAAAAGGAACCAGTTTAGCCTTCCCTTCCAGCCCCACAAAAAGATACTCCAGAGTCTCCTTATGAGCAGGAATGTTAGAGTAAAAGGCTGTGAAAAACTCCAGACCGTAAAAGAAGAGATTCGCGATCATAGAGTAGGTCACAATTTTGGCAAGGGTCTGAATAGGTTCTCTTCCTGGATCGAACTTCGTTAACTTTCGAACCAGAAATACCAGCAATATCAAAAGCGATGGACCAGCTGCAAAAGCCGATGCCAGAAAGCGCGGTGCCATGATAGCTGTGAGCCACATATGTCTTCCAGGAAGACCAGCATAGAGAAAAGCTGTTACTGTATGAATGGAGACAGCCCAGGGTACAGATAGATAGATCAGATATTTGATCCAGCCTGGAGGAGGAACCTGATTTTTCTCGGCGGTCTGACTGGCCCAGCCGATCACAACATTCAAAACCAGATATCCATTCAATACGATTACATCCCAGAAAAGCATGGAATGGGGAGTGGGGTGAAGCATGAGATTCAGAAAACGCTGAGGCTTTCCAAGATCTACCATAACAAAGAGCCCACACATAACAATACTGCCTACAGCCAGCGACTCACCAAGAATGATGAGCTTTCCAAAGAGCTTGTAGTGGTGCAGATAGTAGGGAAGCACCAGCATCACAGCCGAAGCCGCAACTCCCACCAGAAACGTAAAGTTGGCAATGTAAAAACCCCAGGAGATATCCCGACTCAGTCCGGTTACACCCAGACCCTCGTTCATCTGAACCAGATAGCTGGCAAAGCCAGCGCCGATCACAAGCAGCAAAAATCCAATCCAGAGCCAGTATTTGCGTCCGCCAGTTAATGCATGTTCTATCATGTCGTCTCCTCAAAACCGGTATAGAATACATGAGGTTCGGTTCCCGCATCGGGTTTTCTTCTCATGGTGTGATTCTTGCGAACCAGCTTTCGAACTTCCGACTCCGGATCGTTCATATCGCCAAAGACAAGAGCGCCTGCTTTACAGGCTTCCACGCATTTGGGCTGCAATCCACGCACCACACGTTCCGCACAGAAGTTGCACTTTTCCACAACGCCTTTGGTACGGGTGGGGAAGTCTTTATTGATTTTGTCTTGCTCCAGATATTTGCGGGGGTCACGGAAGTTGAAGCTTCTGGATCCGTAAGGGCAGCCCGCCATACAGAATCGACAACCTATGCATCGATGGAAATCCATCATAACGATTCCGTTGGACTCGTTCTTAAACGTTGCCTGCGTGGGACACACCCTTACGCATGGTGGACTGTCACAATGGTTGCACAGGGTCATAAAGTCGCTTTCCAGCAACTCTTCGCTTGTGTATGGCGTGATTTGCTCTGGAAAAAGCTTTTCGTATTTCTCCTTCCAGAGCCATTTGATCTCTTCTTTAGGATTCCCAACTGTGGGAACATTATGGAAAGAGTGGCAGGAGTCGATGCAATCTGTGCAACCTTCGTCCTTCTTACATTTGCTGATGTCCACTACCATGGCATAACGCTTTTTTACGCCGGTACTTTCGGTAGAGGCGCCTTCACCGGCACCCTGTGCAATCAGGCTTACCGCCGCACCACTTCCAATGCTTGCAGCTGCACCCAGTGCACTGAACTTAAGAAACTCTTTTCGATTTAATTTCATTGATGTGCCCCTCCTCTATGTGCAGGTGCGCCCGCTGCAGACTGAGCCGATGAAGCACCATGAGTATAGAAACTCTCCGCTGCGGTGGTTGGATCGGCTGTATGTTCCAGATCCGGTTGCAGATTGTGACACCGGAAACAGTAGAGCTTCACGCCGACCGCCTGATGACACTGTTCACAAAAAGCCTTCTCGTCAGTATGGCACTTCATACAGGTATTGGAGAGGCTTTTCACAAACTTCTGACCTTTCTGATTCACATAAATGTGTTTCCCTTCGCGCACCACCTCGTCGCGCCATTCATGCAACATCTGCATATGATGACTTCTCATGTATGCCCGGGATTCCACACATTCCTTTTGATCCGTGGGCAACACAGGCTCAGGCAGAGCCATACTGCGACCCAGCTGGGACCAGAAAGGATAGGTAACCAGCGCCAGAAACAAAATCAACGCCGTTATGATTACAGGTTTTTTATGCATCGTCTTCCTCCACTCCCTCGAGGTCGTCACCTCTCAGGTCGACTGTGCGTTTTTTCTCTCCGTCCATAATCAGCGCATTGCCCACCAGTTCGTGCAATCCGCTCACATCCACTCCAGGAACCCAGTAGTTCATGAGAGGCGGCAGAGCAGCGCGGTCAATGGCGCACACTGCAGTCAGCAGGTTCACATTAAATTTCTTGTTCACATGACGCACTGCATTGGCACGGGGGAAACCACCCCTCATACGCACTTCCATATACTCGTTGGTATTGAGTCCGGAACCGGAACCGCAGCAAAAAGTTTTTTCACGAATGGTTTCTGCCGGCATCTCATGGAAGTTGTTTACTACTTTTCGCAGCACAGCGCGTGGCTCGTCAATGAGTCCCATACCACGAGCGGTATTGCAGGAGTCATGAAAAGTCACGATGCGATGATCGTTGCGTGAAGGATCCAGCTTCAGCTTATTGTGATGAAGCAAATCCGCAGTAAACTCGGCTATATGAACATACTTTGTAGATTTCGCGTTTTCGAAAACTGTACCTGTAATGGGCGATTTCGGAACTTCCAGAAAATCGGCAGGACCGTTCATGGTATCCATATACTGGTGAATCACGCGCCACATGTGACCGCACTCACCGCCCAGTATCCACTTCACACCCAGGCGTTTCGCTTCGTTGTAAACCTTGCCATTGAGTTTCTTCATCATCTCATGAGATGTGAAAAGCCCGAAGTTGCCGCCCTCGGATGCGTAAGTACTCATGGTATAATCGAGACCCAGTTGATGGAACATTAAGAGGTATCCCATCATGGTGTAGATTCCAGGATCGGCAAAGAAGTCAGCCGAAGGAGTCACAAAGAGAATTTCTGCACCTTTGCGATTGAATGTCGGATTTACCTTAATTCCGGTGATATCCTCAATATCATCGACAATCTGCTCCAGGCTCGACTGCAATGCATGAGGCTGGAGACCCAGGTGGTTACCTGTACGATTACTCTTCATGGCCGGTTCGGAAATCCAGTTAATTCCAATTCCTATCTCATGAAGAAGCTCCCGTCCCATCATG
>JBNLFC010000392.1:3307-3591 GCA_050305335.1 Leptospirales bacterium | reverse complement strand
AAGCTGTAATCGAATTCGGCGCCGATGAGCATAACAGGAGCGTGGAAATGATCAAATTCTCTCTGCTTTGCCAGTACAGGAGGTTTGAAATTAAGATTATAGCATAAAAAAGCATCCGCGAGGTAAGAAATCCAGTCGGGATCCGGATTGCTCAAAAGATTGCCTGTAAAGCGATCGAGATTTTTTTTAAAAGGAAAATTTCTGTAACGAAACATGGGCCACGCGAGCTTTGCTATTCCATCCCATGGGCTACCATTGACCAGACCGGCCGGAACAAGAAGGAT
>JBNLFC010000392.1:0-3297 GCA_050305335.1 Leptospirales bacterium | reverse complement strand
TTCTCCACTGATTCAGGATCTACTGCCACCGCGCGCAAGGATATAAAACCTCCCCAGCTAACACCTGTGAGAATGAACCGACTCAAAGCCAGCTGTCGGGCAATTTCCTGAAGCCAGTGACCGTACTCATTGTTTGCAATGGAGATGCGACGATCTTCGCTTTTTACAGACTGACCGATGATATCAATCGCAAATAAATGAAAATGTTGGCTCAAGTACCTTAATTCAGAAAGCAAATGTGCAGAACTCGCCAGAGCACCGTGCAATAGAATCATAGGTTTTCCATTAGTATTTCCTGCTTCCAGCACGTGTGTCTGACCAAAAGAAGTGTGAATCAGATGGGAGACTGTTGGACCAGGTATGCCGGTAAGAAAATGCTGATACCATTTTTCAATTTTTTTTTAGCAGCTTCATTTTTAAACATTATGCTCATTTTCTTTTTACCCCTGATGTATACTGGTTGTCAGCTAAATTTTTTAAATAATCCTCAACCAATGTGCGACACATCCTTTTTGGATCGGATGCAGGCTCTGATATCCAAGAAAGAAGAGAAAAATAATAAAACGAAATCAAAGAGGCCGCGGTTAACCTGGGATTTATTTCGGCCCTGAACTCTCCCAGGTCCAGGGCTTCACCGACTATTTTGATCAGTCTTGCTGCGGCTTTTTCTGCCTGCCCGCGAAAACGCAGAGCCCATGAACCTCCAGAAAAAAAAGATTCTTTGAGCATTATTTTGGAAAGATCCGGCCTGGTTTTGTAATAAGCTAAGACATGACCGAATAAAACCATTGTTGCAGTTATTGCGTATCTTCCTTTTCGGCGGTCTTTCTTCGGTATCTGGCTGGAAAGAATTATAGCTTCGCCAATGACCTGATCCCGGTCGCTGTACAGAGCTGCATAGAGAAGCTCTAATTTATCTCCATAATGATGGATCACGTTGCCAGGAGAAACTTCTGCCGCTGCGGCTATTTTTCGAATAGTAGCATTTTCAAAGCCATCGGATTCAAAGATCTTCTTTGCGACTTCCAGAATTCTCTCTCCGGTCATTTTTTTCCGCGCTTCCCGGGTGCCATCAGGTTCGCTAAACATATTTATTGAACGTGTTTAACCAATCAGTTTTTTGTCAATCAAATATCGGAGGAAAACAAGTGTTCTCTGGAACGCTTCATTCCCCGGAGTTATCTTCACCTCCCGCAACTTTTTTCCTTCTATAGTAAGCCTGGATTGTGTGGTGGTATGGCATTTATCAAGAACGCCATCAAAAGCATACCCCAGAGTTCAGCAATTGCGCTGGGATCAGATATGTTACCAATGCGTTTGCTGAGTGCAAGCTGCAGTCCTTGAATGAAAAGTGAATTAAACGAATCCATGTTCACTATTCTCAAAATGTTGGTGTATAAAAAAGGCGACCCTTTTGCAGGGTCGCCTGAATTTAGATTCATTCCAATCAATATGAAATCATCTAATCTTCAATGTGTTTACTGTCGCTGTCGGCATTGAATCTGCGCATAACGGTTAGAAATCACAGAGTAGTAAACGCATCTGGGAGGATTGGAAGGTGGATTCGGTCCCGAGAATCGGATTACCAATCCCCTACGATTTGAGGTGGAGATAGGGGACGATGAACTGTACGCCGGCGCGCCATATGTACCTCCGTCGCGATTGATCGCACCGCAGGCCCATGGTTCACCAAAATTATCAAAAGCATCCCTTCGATAGGTTCCATTGGCGTGGCTGTTCAATTGAATCGGGTCGTATATTACGGTAGCTGTATCCTGGGGACACCAAACATTAAACTCCGCGGCATTGGATGTGACAGAAGGATAAGTATACGAGCAGTTAAACAGATTGCACTGAATCGTCTCGCTGCTGGCTCCATCGCAACCTGCTACTGGATCGACACATGTTCGCGTTCGCGTCTGATAACCGATACTGTTACCCAGTCTACAGGCTTTCGAACATGGTCCCCAGGCACCCCATGGACCCCAACCAGCAACGCCTGCGTTTGTTTTAGCTGTAAGCGTTCCTGACCAGGTTCCCGTATTACCGGTTTCATCAACCGCCAGAATACAGAAATAGTAATCGGTATTCTGAATCAATCCTCCAATTACCGATGAAACGGCAGCCCCCGGTGTTTTGGTCGGAATAACCGGATAACGAGTATCAATCGTAGAAAGACACTGTGCAGTGTCAGTAATTGGCATCAAAGATACTCCAACACGATAAAGTGTTGCTTCTCCCAGCATTCCGTCGTCACCCGAATTGTACCAGCTCACCATTATCTGATCAGTGGATATACCCGAAGCACTGTAATCAGTGACCGGGGCAGGAGGTATTGCATCACCTTCCATTACATTGAAACCTATGGCGGTTAAACTTGTAGCCGCTCCACCGTAACAGCTTCCGACATCATCACGGAAAGAGAGGGAGAGTGAATACAATCCTGGCTTATCCGGGATGAAAGAGGGAGACAGTGTCCCATTGTTCGCGAGTGAAGAATCGGTAATTGCAGATCCCGCAGGCGCCGAGATCACTTTCCAGACGATCTGATAATTAGCACTGTTCGCATTGCAAAGCGCTGCATCAGGGTCCTGAGAAGCGGATCCATTCATGATCACCGATTTCCCTGATACAAGAAGTTCAGGTTCGACAGTAATTGAAATGATGGGAGGAGCATTCCTTCTCATGGTATATGTTCCCACAGCTCCATTCCAGTATCCTCGATTACCCACTGAATCGTATCCACGAACGCAGAAGTAATAGGGAGAATTGGAAGCAAGACCTTCCACACGAAAATTCAATGGCGTTCCCGCAGGTTGAGCGACAACATTGCTCTCCACTTCGGCCGCGGCATCGCACTCTGCATCACTGTTGATTGGAGCAAATGATTTTCTAATTTCATAGAAAGCTGCAGCTCCTGAATTTCCATTATCTCCTACAGCGGTCCAGTTCAGGTCTATCGCCATATCGCTTACCGGGGTTGCAGTCAGATCCATTACATCTGCGGGACGAGATATATCAGAAGTCCCCATTGTAGTAGCTGAGACTGTTCCATTCCATACGCTTCTGTTTCCAGCAAAATCATATGCTCGTATGCAATAATAGTAAGTTGTGGAAGGTTGATGCAAATTGATATCAAGCACCTCTACACTTCCCCCACTTTTTGGAGATATCCCATGATTCAACGCCGTAGCGGCAGAACATGTTGCATCATTTGTGATTGGCGTCAAAGAGCGACGAATCTCATATGCTGCTGCTTTTCCGTAAGCGCCATCCGAACCAGGTGCGGTCCATTGC
>JBNLFC010000391.1:0-3664 GCA_050305335.1 Leptospirales bacterium | reverse complement strand
GCTACCCAGACTCTTTTGTGTCACCTGTTGCAACAGCGCTGTTGCTCCTTTTTTTGCATTTACGGAAAGTTCTGCAGAAGCCTGATCATTTGCCACCAATCGGGAAAGCGGCAAAGGTCCGTGATACGGAAGAACCATCTTCTGCGATTCTGAGCCAGTTAGTTGTGAAGTTGTCTCCAGCGGGAGCAGATGATTGCTGGCAAAATAACATGCTGTGTCTTGCCCCTCACGCCGAATCAGAGCTTTGCCCTTCTCCAAATCGGCCACAACAATTACAGGTTCCTTATGAAAAAAACGGGTAAATAGAGTGGAGCTCTGCTGATCTGCGTAGCAGGGACAACCCCGCCTGTTCAAAATACAGGTTACCCTGTGGGTGGATGCCTCTTCCCTGCCTTTGTAGGGCTCAGAGGCCAGGGAAAGAGAAAAAAAAGCCGGAAGGATGAGAATTGTGATCATCCATATACGACTATTGTCCATAGACATAGTTCAAGCGCATATAAACGCCAGGATTATCGGCAATGTATTTCACCAGTCTACCACGATCCAGAGCGTACACATCCAGATCGCCTTTTGCACGGAAGTCAAAACTGGAGGGGGATTGTTTCTGTAGCTCAAAAATCACACCGCAGAAGTCGCCACGGTTGAGTGTTTCAATGACCCGTCCGGAAGAGATAACTTCCACCTGACCATTTTTAATGATGAATGCGCTGTCAAAGATTTCGCCCTGACGGATGAGCCAGGAACCTGCAGAGCGACTCTCCTGAACCATGATCAGCTCCAATTGAGTCTTTTGAGCAGACGTAGTTCCCACAAAAAACCGTGAATTGGAAAGAACATCCCAGGTTCCGGTTTTCCTGATTTCATTCAGCTGACGGAACTTTTTGGCAAGACCTGTCCCCCGTATGAATCCCAGAAACCTGGTCTTGGTAATGGTCAATGCCACAACGTCGGTTTCGGCCACAACGTCGGCGGAGCGTGGTCGATCCAGAATCAGGGAAGCCTCTCCAAAATACTCATAGGAACCATAACGTTTATGAACATGGGTATCGTTTTCGTTCTCGTTCTCGAGTTCCATGCCCTCGACTTTCACATTGCCCGATACGATGATATAAAACTTGTCTCCCGGAGTATTCTTCCGAATGATGAAATCTCCCCTCTTGAATTGCTCCTCTTCAACAATGGTGATGAACTCCTTTGCTTTCTGTATGGGGAAATCTCGAAATATGTCAATGTTAGACAGGGCATCCAGAATACGATAGGCGTCCTCGTGCACGGGTGGTTTAATGTGAGGCACCAGAGTGTTTTCAATGCCAAAACGGGCCAGGGTTAGTTGTGTATCCGTTGGCATATCCTTGCGCGCAATATGGTAGACCGTAATTTTACTCTGAATCTCCTCTGGCAGACTATTGAGATAGTCGATGCGTGTATGAATTGGAGGAACGCCCGCTTCGTGATAGATGATATTATAATGCCAGGGAAAATCCAGCAGATCAAGATATCGCGTATCTGTCAGAATGCCGGCCTGCCGCATCTCCAGAAATCGATCCGGATCGTTCATATGGTCCGATGAGTAGATGAACGATTGATCCTGGAAGAAAAATTCAAAGCTCAAGCTGGGAATGGAGTGCAGTGCATAGTGAAAGCGAAATTCTGCGCCGTTGATCAGATAAGACCTGCCCACAATGATGGGTACGAAATCAAAAAGGGTAAACAGCTCTTTTACAGGAATTCTGGTCAGAGCATGATACTTACGTATAAAAGAGTGCATTACAGTTTCTGTGGTATAGATGGTAATGCGCCCCTCTTCCAGGATTTTCTGAAAAGTTCCCGCGTCATGGTCGGCATGGCAGTGAGTGAGAATAATGGTATTGATGAAACGAGGATTTACATTTGATTCACGAAGCCACTCAGTGGAATTTACCGGAGGGTCCACCATAATCCCCTGGTGGTTGATCCACAGAATAAAACCGCTGGTGTTATCATTGGGATCGAATCCATGGGAAGGTCCAAGGCAGGTGATCCCCAGCAGAGGCGGTTGATAAGGTTCCGGAAGACGGGAGCCCGTATCATAAATAACGTTATATCCAACCTCGCCCGGTATCAAAACAGAATGAGTTCTGTCAGTGTCTTCCACCTGAAAGTCATCATTCTCCAGACGTGTAATGGTAACGTTGTTGATTTTAACCTTATTCTCCTTGAAAATGACAAACTGCACCATGGCTTCGAGAGTATTCCCTCCTCGAAAATACTCCATTTCCGCCTTCAAGTCAGGGAAACCGAAAGCAGCCTCGCCTTCGCTGTATTCGGAGCGGATATCAACGCTTTCAGGACCGAAGACCGCTTCCTGCAAGACGACCCGTAACTGATCCCGCTGTTCCTCGGTACAGACCACATAGGTTTTTTTCTGACGAATGAAGTGGTTCATATAGAGCGGGAACTCCAGCTCGGCCACAGCAATTCCCTTGGTTACATGGAAAAAGGAACGGGGTAAAACATAGATCAAAGGACAGCCTGACTCTAACTTCATGGTGTCTTTGATTGTCTCCGGAGGTGCTCCGAATTGAATATAGCCAACCGAAGTGTCGATTAAGTAGCCTCCCCGGGGAAGAGCAGTATACGGTTCGGTGATTGTTAGCTGGCTGTACATTGTATTTTCACCCCATGTAACCGGATCATTTCAGGCCACATGCCTCTCCAGAATTTTTCGCAATTGAGGACCGGGAAGAAGGCCCACTACTTTCTCAACAACCTCGCCGTCTTTGAAGAGGATCAGCGTGGGAATGGATGTAATGCCAAGACTTTGAGGAACATCCATGTTTTCGTCCACATTCATTTTCCTGCATTTGATTGCAGGCATGCTTTCCGAAATCTCTTTCACTATCGGCTCCACCATACGACAGGGCACACACCACTCTGCCCAGAAATCTATCAGGGTCCAACCTGTGGAAATTTCTGCTTGAAAGTTGTCATCCGAAATCGACTCAACGGCCATGAAGTATCCTCTTTTGCGTATAATTTGATGTTTGAAGGGAGACGATTGTACACCTTCGGTATCACCCGTTCTTTAAGACGGCAATCTAGAACTTTTGAAAATCATTCCCTGCAGGGCTACTACTTCTCCGCTTTGAGTGATATTATTTTCGCAAAATAAGCGTGAAATCATTTTTTTTTCGCCTTCTCCTTCTCTGCAAGAAGGATATTGACCTTTTCATTGATGGCATCCAGCGACGTGCTGATCTTATCGATTTCTGCCTTATTTCCCGTATATATATAGATCTTTTTTATCATTTCGAAAATGCGCTGAATCACCTGCAGGTCGGACACTTCCTTGGTGCTGAGTTCAAACCGGGAGCGAAAGAGCTGGGCTGCCTCATGGCTCTCCTGCACCGTAAAGCGTAATAAATCCTGGTATCCGTGAAACTGTGGATCTCCAGGATTTTTTCTAACCCGGTCGAACTCTTTGAAATCGAACATATTCCTGGAAATAATGGCGAGCCTGTAGTAGAGCTCAGGAAAAGCCCAATACCATTTCGAGTTTTGACCCATGGCTTCTTTCAATCGATCCAGAGCTTTGCCGATAGCCGAAACAAGCTTCAAACGCTGCTCCGGCTCAAATCGGTCAATTTTTACCAGCTGCTCCTTGTTCTCGGTGAGAGATCCATCC
>JBNLFC010000390.1:0-3668 GCA_050305335.1 Leptospirales bacterium | reverse complement strand
AGTTCATAAGTGCCTCCCAATTACCACTCCATCCCAGGTAGACAGCGGGAAGCAGAAGACCGAAAGTCAAGCCCAGGACCATCCCCAGGATGGCGTACATGCGTCTCCCGGCAAGCAAAGGTAACCCCAGAACTCCGGGAGTGATTTTCATGGAAGTAGCAATACCAATAAGAAAACCACCCAGAAGATCTTTGCAGGGACTTTCCCCTTTTGCCAGATACAGACCGCTTCCAGTCAGCAAAACCAGAAAAAAAACCACATTGCCATTGGCAACATTCCCGTTTAAAAACAAATAAAGCATTAGCAGAGCAAAAAAAATGGAAAGCTCAACAGTCTGGACGGCATCTGATTGGAAAAAAGCGATGAGGGAGCCCCTCCCCCCCCCTTGCAAAGGGGGAGGCGGGGCATAGAGCCAGAAAAAATAAAACAGAAATAGCAACAGGGCCAGAAATGATAAAGCCTGATAAACAATGGCAGCCCCATCATATCCGAGATAGGTCAAGGGCAGGAGAAGAAAAGCTGTCAGGGGCGGATATAAATAGGATCCAAGGCCAATGACCTTTTCAATGATTTTTTTCAGATCATCTTCCCGCTTCAAATCCAGGTTTGCCCCGCCCACCATTTCTTGAAGATCCTGCAACTGATCCAGACGATAGGGATCCTCATCTTTTCTCATCTTTTCCGATGCCCGGTAATAGTCCTCAAAGTCGCTTTTACTGAGCTCCAGCTGAAACAGGCTCTTTTTGTTGGAATGAAGTATCCGAAATCCTGTGATGAAAAAAGACAGCAGAATCAGCAGGGTCAAAGCACGTCGAACCGGACGAAGGGCCAGAAAAGCTATGATGCGATCAAAAGATATTGCTGTACCGAATATTTGTCGTATAGGATTCATGAATCAATAGATATGGTCGGAATACCAGTTTCTGGAGCATGGATCCAACGGGAAATGAAAAATAATGATCTCTCCCGGGAATGGAGTGAATATCTGGCTCCTTACCAGTTCTCGCTGCCTGACTCCGCTATTGCCAGGCATCCTGCGCCTCGCCGACAGGATGCTCGATTGATGATTCTCCATCGAAAAAGCGGTCAAATCGAAGAGGATAGCGTCTCTGCACTGGATCAGTATTTGCAAAAAAATGATCTGCTGATCCGCAACGTCACCGCTGTCTCCTGGCGCAGGGTACGACTCTGCCGCAGGACTGGTGGTGAAGTGGAGACTCTTTTCCTTACGACTCTTGAGAATCCATCTCAATGGCGATGTCTGATTCGAGGCGAAAGAAAGCTGAAATCCGGAGAAATTCTCCTTTTAAAGGAAGAAAACGGAGTGTCCGCCAGGGCTGAATCAGCGTGCTGCCACTTTCAATACGATGGACTTTCTACGCTTTCAGCATGGAAAGGATTGCCCGGAACAGAAGGCCGGACTCCCCTCTGGAAGAATGGTGAAGAAAGTGAAGCCTTTTTCCACAGATACGGGGAAGTTCCCCTGCCTCCCTACCTGAAACGCTCTCCCGTAGCCGAAGACAGGAAGCGTTATCAGACACTCTATGCCGCCACTCCTGGCAGCGTAGCCGCGCCCACAGCAGGACTTCACTTCAGCGCAGACCTGGAAAAAAGTCTGAGCCGGCGGGGAGTTATCACGGCAGATGTAGAGCTGAACATCGGATATGGGACTTTTGCCCCTCTCACGGACGAAAATTTTCGAACAAATTCACTCCACAGCGAAAGCTATTTCCTCCCGGACCGAACTGCGCAACTTTTGAACCAATCTTTTCGCCGGATTGCCATTGGCACTACGACGCTCCGTGTCCTGGAATCAGAATACCTCCAAAATGAAGGTATCTACAAGGAAAGCCGATCCTGGACCACTCTTTTTGTAAGACCTCCTGCGGAGGTACACTCTATTGATGCGCTGATCACCAATTTTCATCTGCCAGGCTCTTCGTTGCTATTGCTGGTTGCGGCTTTTGCCGGAGCCGACTTTTTAATGAATGCTTACCGACAGGCGGTGAAATCGGGTTACCGCTTCTATTCTTACGGTGATGCCATGCTAATTCTCTGATTCTACTTGACCGTCTGGCTGAACGGAGTTTAACATTCCCATAGAAATGGAAACGCTTTCACAAATCACTGCCATGGATTTTCTAAAAGTTCCGAAAATCCATTTAGATCGATACCAACAGGAAATTCGGGAAAATATTTTTCTTGAATTTTTCCTCGAAAAATGCCGCGTCCTCATTACGCCCGAATATGACTATATAACCACCGGACATGCGGCATCCGAAGAAATGGCGCGGCTGGAGACCATTCTTCAGGAAAAAAGCGAATTATTAAACAAATTCAAAGACTATCTCCTTTACGACTTGAGCTACTACTCAGCCCTGCTGGAGACAAATTCTTACTATATTACAGCCAACAGAAATCTCATCATTGCTCGAATTCTTACCCATGGGGACCCCAGTTCCTTCATCGTAAAACTATACACGCTGAGCAGAGGAGATTTGCCTGAAAACTACAATGATAAAATCTATCTGGGAAGAGATCAGTTGTCCTTGAAAAATGTTCAAAGGAATCATTTTGGACTCAAATTCATCACCGCATCCATGATTGAGCAATTCCTGAAAATGAAAGAACGGATAAAAGAGAGCCTGAACGAATTCGACTATCGCGAAATAGACCAGGAGTATCTGGAAGAAATGGAAGAGACCATCGGAGATTTTGCCGAATTGGCTCAAGAAATCCAGAATAATTTCTCCGTGGACATATCACGAAAGTCTCTGGAAAATGAGGCGCTCATTCAGGCAAACGTAAAATTCCGCAATTTAAAACACATCCTGATCGAAATTGATGACTCGCTCAGAGAAATGGCCACAAGACTCTTCGAAGAAAACAATCCCCACGTAGCCCGCTACGTCACAAAATTTAACAAAGACATTACCAATGATATCAACTTTATCATGATCAAAGTCAACGGTCGCATCAGCGATGCGATCAACAAAATTCACGTTTGAATATTGAATGAATGTGTCAGACCTACGTCATTGATGACGGACCTGTTGCGGTATCCAGAAAAATCGTCACAGGTCCATCATTGACAAGGGCAACCTTCATATCCGCTGCAAATTGTCCTGTTTGCAATCGCGGACCCAGAACATTATGCCACTGCTGCACACAATACTCAAAAAGCCGTCGGGCCCCCATGGGCTCCATCGCTCCTACAAAGGATGGCCTGTTTCCCTGCCAGACTTCAGCCGCCAGTGTGAATTGAGATACCACCAGCAGGCCACCCTGGACATCATTTAAGGACAGATTCATTTTTCCCTGCCCATCTTCAAAAATTCGAAGAGCAAGAACCTTTTTGACCATTCTGTCAGCAATTCTTTCATGATCTCCCTGTTCCACTCCAACAAAAAGGAGCAATCCCCGACCAATTTCGCCTACCACCTCCCCCTCGACTCTCACCGATGCCTCTTCCACACGTTGAACCAGTGCCTTCACATCTACCCTCCTGCTGGTTCAGGATTTCTCGGGTGCCGCAGAACTGTCTACCGGATGCTTTCCCATGGTCAGCATCGTACTACAGATAAAAATATCTGACGCCGGCCTCAGGAAGGAAGATTCTCACGGATTTCTATTTGCACTCCACTGCTCTTGCTTTAAAATTCGTTTCA
>JBNLFC010000389.1:0-3676 GCA_050305335.1 Leptospirales bacterium | reverse complement strand
TTGACCAATTGTGTATCCACTCCCTCGCTTCCTGCGGGACTCTCCATTGATTCCGGGTCATGTGAAATCAGCGGAACGCCATCGGCAGTATCAGCTTCGGCCGTCTATACAATCATAGCTTCCAACTCCCATGGCACGGGACAGGCTCAGCTTAGCATGGAGGTAACAGCCACAGCCACTGCTCCGACTTTGAGCTATGATAAGGCGTCGTACGCATTCACAAAGGGCTACAAAATAGCCGCGGTCAAACCAACGCTAACGGGTACTTCTTTGACTGCCTGTTCTTCTTCCCCGACTTTACCTGCGGGATTGACTCTGGATTCGGCTACCTGCGTCATTGCAGGAACGCCAACAGCCATACAATCCTCCGCCGGATATACCATAACGGCTACCAACCCGGCTGGAAACGATACAGCGCCTCTCACCATCCAGATTACGGACCCTGCAGACGGAACTCCTCCGGTTGTTACTTATATCGATTCGCCCTTTGTGTTTACAAAAGATACCGATGTTGGCACCATCTCGCCCGACCTTGCTGGAGACACACCCGCCGATTGTACGTCCTCGCCTGCACTTCCCGATGGACTCTCTCTCAACTCCACGACCTGTGCTCTAACGGGAAATCCCACAACAGTTCAGGTGGCTCAAAGCTACACCATCACTGCCAGCAATGCTTTCGGTAACAGTGAGACAATCATCTCCATCGAGATCAATGGACCCGGGACATCGCCCACTGTAAGCTATCCCGGCAATCCCTACACCTTTACTCAGAACACTCCCATCACCACTGTCACACCGGTTCGAACCGGGCAGGCTCTGACCAATTGTAAGTCAAGTCCCACGATGCCGGCTGGCTTGAACATCGATATCACTACTTGTTCCATATCGGGAACACCTTCGGAGATCTCTAGCGCTACGAGTTACAATATCCTTGCAAAGAATGCATACGGATCCACCAGTACCACTATCTCCATCCAGGTGACTGCAGGGGCTCAGGCACCCACGATTACCTATAGTCCCTCTTCGTATGTATTTCATAAAGGAGATGCCATCACACCTGTATCTCCCACATTGAGCGGCAATACACCTACGGCTTGTTCCGCCTCACCGGCACTTCCCCAGGGTCTTTCGCTGGACCCCACATCCTGCACCATTTCGGGAACACCCACTGTGGGTCAGTCCACCAGAACACATACGATTACTGCCAGCTACAACGAATGGGATAGCAGTACACCTCTGACTATCACCGTGGCGTATGATGGACCACCTATGACCCATGCCTCCCTCAAAGGGGGCTACTTCCGGAGCGCGCAGAGTGTGGATCTCACATGTGAAGATCTCTATTTTGGCTGCAGCAAGATTGTCTATACAACAGATGGATCTATACCCACCTTCTCTCCGGTTAATGGAACTGTGGTCACAGGAAGCTCAGTCTCTGCTATTTCCATCAGCACGGATACGACGCTGCGGTATCGTTCCATTAATACCGCAGGCAGGATTGAACCCTACCAGGAGAGCAAGTTTGTCTTCTCGTCCACTGGTTATACCTATGTAGCAACCGAATTCGGAATATCTGTGGGCAAGGGCAAAAATCCCACCACCTTTGATTCTGAATACACCTCCTTTCAACCCATATCCAATGCGGTTTCCCTTGATGAGACTTATTTCGATGAGAGTACGGGTATTCTTTACCATATGGCGAAAAATGGTTTGATGATCTCAGTGGATGAAGGAACCACCTGGACCAGGCGTGTCCTGACAGGCTCAAAACCGGTGGTGGGTGTTGCAGCCCATGGTTCCCATATTTATGTGGCCACAGATGGAGATGGTCTGGCCGTGTCTACAGACGGCGGTGATACATTTACGTATCAAACATGGTTTGGTGGCTTCTCAAGTCCCAATCTGTTAGGTGTCTGGGTAAGCGGCGATAATGTTTATGTAGGCTTCACTTCAGAATTATGCATATCACACGATGGAGGAACAACTTTTACGAACCATTCAGCTGGAAACAACGGCCTATCAGGCGGTCCTCCAACGAAAGTCTTTGAGAAAGATGGAGTCATCTACGTAGGGACATTAAGTGGCCTCTCCATATCCACAGACGGAGGAGCCACTTTTGTGAATCGAACTACATCCGATGGTCTTGCTTCAAATGAAATTCATGATGTGTTTGCTGTGGGAACGAATGTCTATGTTGCAACAGTTTCCGGATTTTCTATCTCTACTGATGGAGGCGCTACTTTTGCTACTCGCACTTCATCCGATGGTATTCCTCAGAACGAAATCTACTCCACCTATGCTTATGGAGGGGCAATCTACGCTTCAGGCTTTGAGTGGCTGTATCGTTCGGTGGATGGCGGAGTGAGCTTTACCTATGTCTCTCTCCCTCGCCCTGGTTCCAACCCTTATGATCCAGCATATCCCAAGGGGATTACAGGAGCGGGAGGCAAGCTGGTGGTTCCTCTGGATCTGGGAATTGCATTTTCTTCCGATGGGGGATTGACCCTGGAAAGATTGATGTCTAAAAATGGGCTCAACAACTATATCACAGCAATTGATTATTCCAATGACACTCTCTATCTTTCTTTGAAGAAAGGGCTTGCTTACAGTCACGATGGAGGAGCCACTTTTCAGTATTTTGACTATTTTAAGACAGGACCTGAAGCCACTTACTCCAAACTAGAGCGTCTCTTCGTTAACGGAGATAACATATATACCCTTTCAAGTTATGGTACCAATATATCCTTTGATGGGGGAACATCCTTTTTAACAAAGCCTTTGCCCTGTGATATCAAGAGCAGCATTCATGCGCAGGGTTCTGCAATCGTGGTGGGATGCGATTCAACTTCGTCCTTGAGTTATTATTTTATCTCCAAAGACAATGGCAAATCATTCGATATGCATACATCTTCAAATAAGATCCTCTCCGTGTTTATCGCAGATAATCGGATTTATGCGGGTATGTATACAGGGTTACGTTTTTCGACTGACTGGAGCTTTTTTAATAATATAGTTACCGCCGTTACAGGTACGGTCAGAGATATCTATGGTTTACCTAACGCGGAATTTGGTGGCACAGACCTTTACATTGCGAGCTCTGACGGTGTTTTTGTAGAGTCTAATGGTTCTTACACACTCTACAATTCTCCCGATTCTGCAGCAGACATTTTTGCCTACAAAGATCCTGGAACGGATGATGTAACCGTTTACGCATCCAGCTATGGGGGACTTAATCATGGACTCTTCATTCTTCCCGCAGGCGGAACTGCATTTGAGCAAAAAACCGATGGTCTTGTGAGCTATGATATTTATGGGGTGCGCTACGCTCCCTGAGCAGAGGTCATGTGATCCTCTGCTCAGGGAGGGAACGGGTAGAACTTACCTCTCGTTTCCCGGTGTTGTGGTTCGTTTGGGAGCCCAACAAATACTATGGAGCTTTTTTTTTGTTCTGGAGTTCCATGTTTATAGCATAGGACGACAGGGGGCCTTTCTTAATGCTATGATCGCGTTGTTTCACAAATAACGTGGTGAGTCAGATCAACCGTCCGGAATCTGTAAGGTCGCTACGAGTATTTGCTAACAGAGCTTCCGGAGTGACTTGAAATGCGTTTGATCTTTTTCCCTGCAATCATGAGCTTTTTGCTGCTGTTTACTGCCTGTGGGACTCATCAGCAGG
>JBNLFC010000388.1:0-3683 GCA_050305335.1 Leptospirales bacterium | reverse complement strand
CGATTTTGAAGGTGGTTCCGAAAATCCTGCCCGGTGTAATCCCTCCAAAACCAGGTTCTGTGGGTCTACGAATGCGGGTCCGGTTCAATCCTGCGCTGGCGTCCAGCAACTACCTGGTCCCCGGTGTGGTGACCATGATTTTGACCATCATCACCATCCTGTTGACGGCTATGGGGATTACTCGCGAAAAAGAGAGTGGTACATTTGAACAACTGGTGGTAAGTCCCATCCGCGGATATCAGCTCGTGATAGGCAAGACCGTTCCTTATGCCATGATAGGGTTTTTCGACGCTTTTATGGTGACACTTCTGAGCGTAATCGTGTTTGATATTCCCATTCACGGATCATTGCTTGCACTGGCCGTATTGAATATTGTCTATATTACAGCCATGTTGGGATTGGGGCTTTTTATCTCTACGGTCAGCCGTACGCAGGAGCAGGCGATGATGAGCGTATTCGGTATCCTTTTTCCGGCACTGATCCTTTCCGATTTCTTTTTCCCGCTGGAAAATATGCCTCTCTTCATTCAGTGGCTTACGCTGGGCAACCCCATGAGATATGCGCTGACCGCCCAGAGAGAGGTTGTTTTGCGCGGGGCAGGCTTCCAGGAAATTGCCCATCACCTTACCATGCTCCTTATTTTTTCAACACTATTTCTCGGGTATGGAGTCATTCGTTTTCGAAAGAGTCTTTCTGTTTGATGATTGACACCGGAGCATCGGATGGTCTGATCAGCGGATGCAGGGAAAAAAACTAACGGTTGGTGTAATTGCCGCCGCTGGCAAGGGAACCCGGGCCTACCCACGAACTACATTCATTCCCAAGCCTCTTTTTATGATCGAAGAAGCTACGCTTCTTGAAAGAAACATCGCCATTCAACATTCCATGGGTATTAAGACCCTGTATGTCATCGTGGGCCACCTCAAAGAGATGGTGCTGGCAGAGCTGGACCGCTTGAGAGGCAAATTCCATGACATGGACATCATACCTGCACTCTGGACTCAAAAAGGGCTGGCTTCGGATATTGCCTCCTTGAGAGATCGAATTCAAGAAGATTTTCTCCTGATTCTGGGTGATGAGTTCTACTATCGCACAGATCATAAAAAAATATTGAGTTTTCGCAAGAGGTATAAAAAATCCCTGGCCATCATTGCCACCGTAGAAAGTAGCCTGATATCCGATATTCGTAAAAATTATTCGGTGGAATTGGATAAAGAGAGAGTTGTCTCTTTGATTGAAAAACCGCAGGATCCTCCCAATCGAATACTGGGTCTGGGGACTTATCTTTTTTCGTCTGATTATTTTGATTTCTTTAGTAAGACTCCCGAATCCTCTCGAAGCGGTGTTGTTGAGCTTACGGATGTCATTGATCTTATGGCAAAAGAAAAGGAAGGGGTATACGCCTGCAACCTGGGTGGAAGCTATTTCAATATCAACTCTCTAGCCGATCTCTACACAGCCACTTATCGCATAAGGAGTGATCGTTTCAAAAACTATAGAATCACTTCCATTATTCCTGCTTACAACAATGAGGCAACGATTCCTGATGTATTGATGGATTTTAAGAACGTTTCTCATGAAATGCTCGTTGTGGATATGGGGAGTAATGACCGTACTGCAAAGATCGCCACATCCATGGGGGTTAAAGTAAAAAGTCCTCCGGCCACTGCAGCTTTTGCATCCCACCGTATCAACAGTGCCGAGTATATTTTTGACACGATGCATCATGCGTCAGGTGATATTCTCGTTCTTGTGCCAGCCGACGGAAGCTTTCGCTCAAAGGATTTACCAAAGCTTCTTGAATATTTGAAAGATAGTGATATGGTTGTGGGAACAAGAACCACAAGGCAGTTGATCGAGCAGGGTTCTCTTTTGAAACCCGCTATCCGATGGATCAATGTATTTCTGGGAAAGTTAGTGGAAGTGATGTGGTGGAGTCAGGAGCCTCGTTTTACGGATGTTGCCTGTGCCTATCGTGCCATATGGAAAGAATCGTTTGAAAAAATATCACCGGACCTGACGTCAAAAGACAAAAGCTATCTGGTGGAAATGATGGTCGAGATCATGCGATACCATATGCGCTGCATTGAGATTCCAGTCTCCTTTTTTAAAAGGTACGGGCAGACTCCCGAAGAGAGCGGTGCCGACCGCTGGAGCTTTTTCTTTTCCATTCTGAAAATGATTCTAGTGAAGCGCTTTTTTAAATAGGCCTTTGTCGACCTGTGAGAGAATACATTCGACCCAATGCGCTGCCGGAGAAATGCTATCAGCTATCAGCGGTGAGACAAACCCGCATATCAGACCAATTTGCTTGATTTACTATGATGGCTAGCGGCTGATCGCTCCACTGTATGGTGTGTCTCCCCCGGTCAGTTTGAATCTCAATGATGTTGCCACGGTCGTGGGTTTTGGCCCGAATTTCTCAATGTGCTTGCGGGTATGACCATGGTACGGTCCGAGCTTTCGCTCTTGCTGGAATACCTTTCTATCAATCTTAGAAGTCCATTGATAGCAGTGAATCACTGTTCGGTCTTAAGTTCAATTTTCAAGCTGGCTTCAGTACATGCAGTATACGCCTGAGAATTTCTTTGCCCGAGAGGGTGATGCGTTCTCTGTTATATTCCACCTGAAGATCGGCATACTGGGAAATTGCGAATTTCATCCTTTCGATGCTGTTGCCGAAGTAGTGCTTGAGTATTGGGTCCACACCTCGCACAAGTAAAGGAATGAGATGCACACGCTTGATTTCGTTTTTACTGATGTAGCCGGTGATGGCGGATATTGTGTCAACATAGGAGGGCACTGGTACGACCTTGAACCATTCCGGCAGCTCATCGGGGAATGATTCCGATGGATCGGTCTGAAAGTGGAGAACCAGGGGAATGTGTCCACTACGGATGTAGTTCTTAAGAAAATGAATTACGCCCGGATGGAATTTTGAAACCAGTACTACATTTTTCGTATCCACAGGGATGTCCTGGAATGCCGGATACCAGAGGCCGAAGTCCATAGGAACAAGTTTGAGTTTCTCTTCCCATATGTCGTAGATGGATTCTGATATCAGAAAGACTCCGAGATAGATGACCATCAATACCACAATGAACCAGGCGCCATCCAGAAACTTATTATAAAGGATGTTTCCCAGCATTAACGCCATGACTGCCAGACCGAGAAAAACGATGGGAGCAAATTTGCGTGCTCGCAGGAGACGGAGCATATAGCTGGTGATATTTATGTTCATGGCGGTGAGGATGCCCAGAGGAAACGCGAGAGTTTCACCCCCCAGGTGTCGTGCAATCTGGAGGGGAATCGGGATGTGTGGATTGTAAGTGATTCCAGGTCCGAGGAAATTTGTGATTTGGAAACCATACGTAAACACTACTATAGCGTATAGAATCCACATGGAGAGACGAATAGCTTTTCCTTTATGAAATGGAATGTTGACCGATGAGTAGCCCACCTCCACTCCGGTGATGAGTGTTGCCCCGTTGGCGACTCCCAGAAGCACGATAGGAAGGAATCCTGATATATTGTGAAAGTCCACTTCGTGGAGTACCGGAGGTTGCCACCCATGGAGAAAAATCTGATAAATTCCGAAGAGGTTGATCGCGATGTTGGCTGTATAAAAAGCAAGCACAGGCCAGATCATAAACCTGGCTGTACCCATTTTACCGAGGAATTGC
>JBNLFC010000387.1:0-3708 GCA_050305335.1 Leptospirales bacterium | reverse complement strand
CTTTTGTGCGGGACGTTCTTCGTTCAGGTAGTGGTGAAATCTTTGCCAATCTTCGTGGCGTAATAAATCCACTTTGTGCCAGTAATCCAGTCCGGCTCTTTTCACCGCCGATTCATCCATGGAAAAAGAGGGCTCTCCAATGATATGGAGTCGGGAGCCTGTGCACCAGCTTAATCTACCAATATTTCCGGTATTCTGCGGGATTTCCGGGCGAAAAAGGGCAATATTGGTTGTAGGCAGGAAGTTTTTTCCGGCGAAAGTCGCATTTTCCATGAATTTACTCAAACCATGAATCTTTTTTCCCCGGGTAAACCAAAAATCATTTTCCCATCACCGTGCTGATCAAATCGTAGGCTAACAAGCGGCGCCCTGTCGTATGTTACCAAGTCCATCTATGAGGTGGTTCCATGAAATTCGTAGCTGATCGTCTCAATGTAATCTCTCCATCTCCCACACTGGCCATTACCGCTCGTGCCAAGGAGCTTCGCTCACAGGGTAGAGATATAGTCGGATTCGGTGCGGGTGAGCCCGATTTTGATACGCCGGAGCATATCAAGCAGGCAGCAATCCGGGCAATACATGAGGGTCAGACAAAGTATACTCCGGTAGGCGGAACCCTTTTTTTAAAGAAGGCGATTATTGAAAAATTTAAAAAAGAGAACCAGCTGGATTTTTCCGTAAAAGAGATTACCGTTGGGAACGGTGGTAAACAGATTCTTTTCAATCTGTTTCTGGCAATTTTGAATCCCGGAGATGAAGTGATCATCACGGCGCCTTACTGGGTATCCTACATAGATCTGGTTCGCATTGCGGAGGGGGTGCCTGTGGTAGTTCCTACAACTCTGGAATCTGAATATCTCATGTCGCCTCAGCAATTGAAAAAAGCCATTACTCCCAGGACCAGAGCAATCATCATAAACTCTCCCTCCAATCCCACAGGATCGGCGTATAGCGATGCTCAACTAAGAGAACTTGGCTCCATACTGAAAGAACACCCAGAAATACTCATTGTCAGCGACGACATCTATGAGCATATCTGTTACGATGGCATGCAGATTCATAATATTGCCACACTGATTCCGGAGTTGAAATCTCAAACTTTCATTGCCAACGGAGTCAGTAAAGCGTATAGCATGACTGGCTGGCGTATCGGATACGGCGCGGGTCCTGATTACATCATTGAGAACATGGAAACAATGCAGGGGCAGAGCACTTCTAATGCCAGCTCCATCTCCCAGGCTGCAGCTGTGTCTGCTCTTGCGGAAGCTCAGGATTGTGTAATGCATATGGTGTTTGCCTTCGAACATAGAAGAGACCTTGCATATCGTATGCTACAGTCTATACCCGGTGTTCGCACCATAAAACCCCGTGGCGCTTTTTATATCTTTCCTGATATTTCGGAAGTTTATAAACTACCAAAGTTCCAGACCATCAAAAAAGAAAGAAACGACGACTCAAGTTCACGTGTTTTCTGCACACATTTACTGGACCATTATGACGTAGCTGCGGTACCCGGAATTGCGTTTGGTGACGATAACGCTCTTCGTATTTCGTACGCGCTTGATGAGGAGAGCCTGCGCAAAGGTCTGGATCGTCTGGGAACTATGATCACTGACCTGCAATGATGGAAGATTCAATCGATCATTCTTTATTTTTCATTGCAAAAAAACTTCTAACAGAGATCGGGATTCATTCAGATTTTCAGGTAGAAACCATACGTCAGGAGGCATCGCATCGCTCTTACTATCGCCTGCTTTTTTCCGCTCCTGTTACTCATTTACCAACGGGGGGGAGAAAAAATTCCTTAGCCACAAAAGACAGCCATAGCGTCTCATCACTGATTCTCTGCCAGACTCATCCCATTGAGAATGAGAAGGAAGATGATTTTCTTAACATCGCAGAGACCCTTGCAGAAAACGGCATTCCCGTTCCGAAAGTCTATGCACTGGACGCAACCAGGGGTTATATGCTGCAATCTGATGGAGGCACTGGTGATCTGACAGCTCTGTTACTGAAGAGCCAGGAAATTCAAAAAAACAGGGATCCAGGCAATGGAACAGACGATCCTGTTTTTGCACAAAATATTGCAATTTTACGAGAGCAACTTCTTTTCCATGCGCTGGAATTGATGATTCGGTTGCAAGGGATTGATCCACCTCCAGTTGTGGCAGCGCGCTTTTTTGATTTTGACAAGCTATCCTTTGAAATGAGTTTTCTTTTTTCTAAAATGGAGGACGCCCTTGGCAAACCTCCAGGCTGGTTCAGCAGCCCGCTTTTCATGGACGAGGTGCTGGGTATTTGCAAGATCCTGGGAGAGGCCAGAGAGATGGTTTTCACCCACAGGGATTACCATGGCCGCAACATTCTTTTGCAGGATTGGAGAGACTTTTTTTCGAACGCAAAGCAGCGACCTGCTCTGCCTTGCTATACAATTGTTGATTTTCAGGATGCGCGAATGGGAACCCCCTATTATGATCTGGTGAGTCTTTTATACGATCCCTATTCGTTCGTTTCAGAACATGAGCAGAGCCGGTGTCTGGAATTTTTTTTCAAAAATTCTTATTTTCAAAAGGAAAAAAATCTGCTTTTCCCTCAGGCGATACAAAGATTGCTCAAGGCTTTAGGAAGTTATTTTTATTTAAGCAATGAAAAGAAAATGTCCCATTACCGAAAATATATTCCAGTAACATTAAGGACTCTTGTAAGAATTACGGAAGATTTGCACACCGGTAGACAGATTCATGATTTTGCAGCCAACCTGCTGGATTTTCTGGAACAATGATCTTGCCAGGAGGAAAATTTGGTTCGTCGACCCGTTAGAAAAGGTTTCATTCTTGCGGCAGGTTTCGGAAAACGAATGAAACACCTGACAGCCCATTGCGCGAAACCTATGCTTTTAATTCAGGGTCGTCCATTGATCGATTACACCCTTTTTCAGTTTTATCGTGCAGGCATAGATGAGGCAGTGATTAACGTGCACTACCTGCATCAGCAGATTGTTGATCATCTTGCTTCGTTTCCGCATTTTCCACTTCACTTTTCCATAGAAAAAAAGGAAATTCTTTTAACAGGCGGCGGAATTCGCACCGGGCTCGATCTTTTTTCAGAGCTTCCGGAGCAGTTCTTACTGATGAACCCGGATACCATTTTTCTTTTTCATCCAACCCTGCTGGAGCAAAATTCCTTGAATGCTATGTCAGAAGATTTCTATGCGAATCTTTTTTTGCTTCCCCGCCCACCTGCAATGCGTGTAACAGGAATCGACTTTGTTTCTAGCCGCGTGTCTTCTACCCCCTATTTCCGAAGTGAAAATATTGAAACCAGCGGGCCAGTTCGCTTTTCCGAGTCCGGCAGCTTTTTTTATTGCGGCATGGCTCTGTGTAGAACAAACTCTCTTATGAAATTTGCTTCGGGACTTCCATTTGAAATTACTCCCGTCTTGCAAACCTGGGGAGAGGAAGGGCATCTTATGGGAAGTCAATATTCGGGAAGTTACTTTGATGTAGGAACCCTGGAAAGCTACGAAGAGGTTACTCAAAAACCCATCATCACTGTGGAACTTCAAAAAGAGTGGGATGATTTCATAACCGGATGGTAGGGATGGATTCATGGAGCATCAATTTATGTTACTGAAAGCTCGAAAGTGCATTCACGTCTCCGGACAGATTTTGCTCCAAATTCTTTCATGGAGTGGGACCGGTGTAAAGG
>JBNLFC010000386.1:0-3720 GCA_050305335.1 Leptospirales bacterium | reverse complement strand
ATGTTCGACGTTTGAAAGACGGTCTAAGAAGTTTTATCCTATAACTTCACCCTTTCAGCTCTTCTTTTCTTCATGGTGCGAACCCTATCAGTTAAAATGGAGCACGGATTCCAGGGAAAGAGGTGCATGGATTTCAATTTGTATTGTACAGGGAACAGCCTCATCATCCTCCATGGTCATATGGAATTTGCCTCCAATAGTGGTGAGTCTCCGCGCCATACCCGCTGTGCCACGTCCTGTTCCATGATTGGCCAGTTTGTAGTGGGAAAGACTTGTAAAGTGTAAATGGAGTTGATTTTCATCCAGACTGAATTTCCATACCGGTGTGCCTGTTCCATACTTCAAATCATTGGTGGCGATCTCTTTAAAAACCGCGTAAAGTGTAGAGAGAAGCGGCTCTTTCAGACTGATTGGTTCTTGTGATTCGGGTATGATAAACTCCAGCTCTCGATTGGAATCAACATAGCGACGTAATAAAATCAGGTTCAGACCTTCCAGATAGTTTTCTTCCAGTAAATCCAGATCTTCCAGATGGAGCATATCGCTTCGCAGGATCTCCACGGCGCCCAGAATCTTACTGTGAAATTTACCGGCAAAGTCTGTATCAACCCGGTTGCTTTGCAATGCTGCTTCGCTCAGATGCACAAGATCGGTGAGACTGGCTCCCAGATGATCATGCAGATCGGAATTAATACGGGCTCGTTCCTGCTTTGCAGCTTCCATGATTCGCATCTCGCTATCCTGCAATTTACGGTGGTTGCGGGCCAGATTGGCCAGGTTGGTGACACGTATGAGAAACTCCTCTTTTTCAAAAGGTTTGGTGAGATAATCATTGGCCCCTGCCTCCATACCCGCCAGAAGATCGCTGGTCCGCGCCCGGGCAGTGACCAGCAAAATAGGCAGCTCCAGCAGATCGTACGTTTTACGAATCTCCCGGGCAAAATCCAGGCCTGATATGTGAGGCATCATGATATCCAGTACAATGCATTCAGGCAGCGGATGTTGATCCAGTAATTTCCGTGCTTCCAGACAATCCTTTGCCATCACAGGGGTAAATGCCGTGGACTCCAGGTAATTGCGCATCACTTCAAGATTGACAACTTCATCATCCACCAGCAGTACAGACTGATTTCTCGTATCAGGAACTCCCGGGGAAATCAAATCCTCTGGAAATTCCTGGAAATCGTATCTGGCATCCAGTATGGCGGAAGGTTGGGATTCCTCCTTTTCCAGGGGCTCGTGAGTGTCCGGAGCCTCACCAGGATAAATGGGCAGGGTAAAATAAAATTTTGATCCTTTCTGGGGAGTCGACTCCACGCCGATTTCGCCGCCATGAAGCTCCACAAGCCGTCGGGTAATGGACAGGCCCAGGCCCGTTCCTCCCGAATTTCTTCCCTCTTCCTCGTGAGCCTGTACAAAGCTTTCAAATATTTGAGTCTGTTTCTGCTCCGGTATTCCAATGCCCGTATCCTGAATAGATATTTCCACCATCCGGGAATCCTTACTTCGGGCCGAGATCACAATTTCCCCGGCATCGGTGAACTTGATGGCATTGTTTACCAGATTGTAGAAGATCTGTTCCAGCCGGGCCTCATCTGCAAATACAGCAGGGATATCGTCGGAAATCTGGTTGATCAAAACCAGATCTTTTCGATCCGCCAGTATTTTCTCCAGCGCCAGAACTACATCTACTATGGATTGCAAATGGATCTCTTTGCAATTCAGTTCCATATCCTGGTTTCGCAGCTTTTCAAAATCGAGAATATCGCTCACCAGAGAAAAGAGTCTGCGCCCGCTGGAGGAGATCATCTTCAGGTTAGATTTGATTCTCTCCGGATCTTCTCTTCCAATTCCGTCGATCAGGTAGTCGGCAAGACCGATGATCCCCGTCAGTGGTGTGCGCAACTCATGGGATGTGTTGGCCAGAAAGGTGTCTTTTAACTGATTGGTACGTCTCAGGTTTTCCGCTGCACGCTCCTGCGCCTGACGGGCAACGATCTCTTTTTCCAGGGCCTCTTTTTGAGCTTTATCCTTCTCATTCCGTATGATGTTGATACGATCCGCAAGTCCAAAGGCCAGCATCAACATGGATATGGCCAGACCGATGATGATGCTGTTTTCTGTTAGTAAATTGGAAGGCAGGACATCGAGAACTTTTAAACCTACAAGGGCCAATCCGATCATAACCACAAAATAGGATAAGATATAGTAGAGAGCCGGTCGGTGCCCCAGAAGGCTGATTCTAACGCCCACGGTAAACAGATAGACAACCTGGAATATTTGAAGGGGAACAATGATCAGAAAAAGGGTACTATAATTCCCGAAAAAGGAATAGAGTAGCAGAAAAGACCAGGCGACAATTCCCAGTTTCAATACCGTATCCAGCCGGGGAGACCGCCGTGCAGTCTCCAGATAGGACCTCGTAAAAACCAGGTTGGTCAGGATGGTGGATGTGACACCTACAGGAATCATGATATTGGCCAGCCCGGGTTTGTTGGGCCACAAAATATGGAAAGACATCCCTTGATAAGAAAACAACCATAGGACTGCGGATATAATAAATAAAACATAGTAAAGGTAGCTCAGATCCCGCAAAGAGACAAACACGAAGAAGTTGTAGAATACCATGGTCAACATCACTGTTAAAACCACACCGTTCAGGTAATTAGTCAGGGCATCCTTCTCCAGAAAGGTGTTTCGCTCCTGGAGCGTGAGAGGCACCACCTCGTGGAGTCCGTCATAGGAGTCAAGGCGCAGGTAAACCATTCGCTCTTTGCCAGCGGGGATGGAGACCCCAAACAGAAAGTCAGGGTGGTCGATTTCGCGGGTATGGAAGGGTCTTCGATCGCCGGTTTTTACTACTCGAAAATGGGAGCCCTCTTCTTCGACATAAGCATCTACATAGTCCTGGAGAGGGAATCCCAGCTCCAGAATCATATCTTTATTCAAGGCGGTGTCATTTCGGATGCTGGTGCGTATCCAGTAAGCCGAATCAGAAAAGCTAAAATTCATCACTTCCTGGTTGCTGGCATGCCATTTCCCGGCCAGATGGAGAGAGCGAATTTCTTCAAAGGAAAGCTTTCTGGTTTTATCCTCCAGGATGTCAGAGTGGAGTCCCAGCTTGTAGCTCTCTTTTCCTGGTTGAAGGACAATGTTGCCCCGGCCATAGGTTCCCGCTGTGACGGAAAAAAGAGATAGAAATACAAAAACGCCTGTTGTGATATAGGGCTTCACCGATGTAAGCCGGTCAGGCCATTGAGAGATCGGTAAAGTAAAAAAATACTCCGAATCTGCTGCTTTCTTCTCATCCAACCATGCCGTGGGAGGATCTCATGAGGGGGTGAATCTTTTTATCTGTATATTGGGAATATGTTTGTAATGCTTATCATTTGCTGTGAATAGTACATCGCCCTGATTCACGGCTGTGGCGGCAATCAAAGCGTCAGCCATTTCCATGGAGTGGCTCAAGAAAAACTCTTCTGTATACATCATGGCCCGGACCGAGATGTCGCTGTTTATCTGGATGATGTTCACAGCCCAGTTACTGAATTGTTTCTGGAGAGTCTGCAGCTCTTTTTTGTTTTTCATCCCCTGAACAAGCTCCAGATACGTGACCACAGATATATCGAATGGAATGTGATCCAGGAGTGTTCTGCTCGCTTTTTTGTCCCCACGGAGATCCCAGATCAATATGTCCGTATCGACAATCAAAACTTTCTT
>JBNLFC010000385.1:0-3731 GCA_050305335.1 Leptospirales bacterium | reverse complement strand
GCCCGTATTCTTCCCGCCGACGTGGCGGTACAGGGCAATCTGGACCCTGCGTTGCTGGTTGCGAAACCGGAAGCGGCCGCCGAGGAGGCCGCTGTGATCCTTGATGAAATGCGCGGCCGCGACGGATTTATCTTCAACCTGGGCCATGGCGTTCCGCCCGACGCCGACATTGCGGCGATTGAAGCGGTAGCCCGAACCGTACAGGAATATGCATGAGCAAGATTGCCGTCAGTCTGGACCAGCTACGTAAATACAACCAGCCGGGGCCCCGCTACACCAGCTACCCAACAGCTCCTGTCTTCTCGTCAGATTTTAAGGAAGAGGACTATATCAACCTTCTCTCCAATCCATCTCGCAAGAACAATCCACTTTCGCTCTATTTTCATATCCCATTTTGCAGCAGTGTATGCGCCTTTTGTGCCTGTAGCGTTGTCTACACAAAGAAAAGGGATCAGGTGGACCCCTATGTGGAAGTTCTTGTGAAAGAGATGGATATGCTGGGCAGTCACCTGAATGCAGATCGTCGCGTAACTCAGCTCCACTGGGGCGGTGGATCTCCCACTTTCCTCACTCCTGATCGCATGGGAAAGTTAATGAATCAGATTGAAAAGCGATTCTCTTTTACCGACGATGCAGAGCGAAGCATTGAGCTGGACCCGAGAGAAACCTCGCCCGATCATGTGGACATCCTGGCTTCCGTGGGTTTCAATCGAGCCAGTCTGGGAATTCAGGATGTTGACGATACCGTTCAAAAAGCAGTAAATCGTATCCAACCTCTGGATATCATCCTGCCTGTTTATGAACGCCTGCGGTATCACAATTTCACCGGTATCAATGTGGATTTAATTTACGGACTCCCTTTTCAAACGCCGGAACGCTTTATAAAGACCGTAAACACCGTTGTAGATATGCGGCCTGATCGCATTACTTTATTTAATTTCGCTTATCTTCCCCACCTGAAAAGCCACCAGAAGCGCATCAAAGAGAGTGACCTCCCTTCGGTGGAAGATCGTCTGGCAATTTTTGCCAGTTCGGTCAATGCCTTTATCGAGGCAGGATATCGCTATATTGGAATGGATCATTTTGCATTGCCGGAGGACGAACTTTCCAGGGCACAGGAGAATCGAACTCTCCACAGAAACTTTCAGGGATACACAACACGTGGAGGTGCAGACTTAATCGGAGTGGGTGTAACGTCCATCGGTGAGCTGGCAGATGGATATTCCCAGAACCGAAAAGATTTGCACGACTATATGAACGCAATTCAATCAGGACACCTTGCCGTGGAGAGGGGACTGAAAAGAAGCAACGATGATCGCCTGCGTGCACGTGTCATCGGCAATCTTCTGAATCACTTTCATCTATCTATCAGAGATGTGGAGCAAGAGTTCGGGATAATCTTCAACGACTACTTTGCGACAGAGCTGATAAAACTCAGGGAATTTGTGAATGAAGGGCTTCTTATCATCAGTGAGGATAGCATAGACGTTACGTTCCCGGGAAGATTTGTAATACGAAATATCTGCATGCTCTTTGATGCATATTTGAAAGTTCTGAGCGAAAAGGGACAGAAGTTCTCTAAAACCGTTTGAGCAGGTCGATCATGAATGATCTTTTTTCTGCCGCCTCAAAAATGTCGGGCCCCCTTCCCCATCGAATGCGGCCCGACTCCCTCCAGGATTACCTGGGGCAGGAGAAATTAATCCAGAGTTTGAAGCAACGTCCCCTGCATTCCATGATCCTGTACGGGCCACCAGGATGCGGAAAGACGACACTGGCACGGATTCTTGCCTCTCAATCCCGGCTATCGGCAAGAACATTATCCGCCATATCTTCAGGAATTAAAGATGTAAGAGAGGTGATCGAAGAGGGTAAAGCTTCTCTACAGCTGTACCAAAAACCGGTCCTCCTTGTCATCGATGAAATCCATCGCTTCAGCAAATCCCAGCAGGACTCTCTTCTAGAAGCAGTGGAGTCCGGATGGATTTTACTCATTGGACTTACAACGGAAAATCCGTCTTTTGAGGTCATCGCACCTCTTTTATCCCGATGCAGAACCTATCGACTGCAATCCCTTTCCGATGAAAACTTAATTCAGCTATTGCAGAGATCCAGCACTCTGGATCCGGAAATGATGCAGGTGGATTTTACCGAAAAGGCTTTGCAACTGCTTCTCACCGCTGCGGCTGGCGATGCTCGTAAGTTTCTGGGCATTGCGGAACTGGCGGCAAGGGGAGCCCTCGCCGCCGATTTTTCCGGAGCATCGGGCAATGCAATGGAATCTTCCAGGAACGTCTCCGGGTCAAAGATTTCTATTACCGAAGAGCATTTGCTTGAGGTACTTCAAGAAAATCGACGTACCTATGACCGAGCAGGAAAGGAACACTACGATACCATAAGCGCACTCATAAAAAGCATGCGCGGATCCGATCCTGATGGTGCACTGCTTTACCTGGCCATTATGATCGACGGAGGGGAGGATCCACTCTTCATAGCAAGAAGGATGATTATATTTGCTTCCGAAGATATAGGCAATGCCTATCCCGAAGCGTTGCAGATGGCTGTGTCCGCTTTCCAGGCGCTAGAGCGAATCGGCATGCCTGAAGGGAGGATAGTTCTGGGGCAGCTGGCTACCTATCTTGCCTCGGTCCCCAGGAGCAATGCCGCTTATCTCGGAATCAATGAGGCCCTGGAAGCTGTCAGGGGAAAGCAAGTGAAAATACCTTTACATTTGAGAAATGCGCCCACAAAAACTCAGAAAGACGAGGGGGCTGGCACCGGCTATCTCTATCCCCATGACTTTCCCGAACACTTTGTAAAGCAGAATTACCTGCCCGAGGAGTTTCGTGAAAAGAGGTTTTATCGCCCCACATCCAATGGCCATGAATCGAGAATGCGGGAAAGGTTGATGCGGCTTTTCCCGGAAAGAAAGTATTGACCTGCTAACCGCTCCTGAACAGGCTATTGAGATCATTTCTATGTCATCCGAGTTTAAAACAGAGCACCACACCATAGGATATGCTCATCCCATTTATTTCATTGCGGAGATTGGGCTGAACCATAATGGCAACTTATCACTTGCAAAACAGATGGTTGATGCCGCAGCCGATGCTGGTGCCAGCGCGGCAAAATTTCAGCTATTCCATACACCTTCGTTCATTCATCCAGAAAGCCGATTCGGCGATGGCCCCGGAGAAAATCTCCAGGATTTTTTTCGCAAGTTTGAATTCTCCGCCAGTGAGTGGCGCCAGCTTGCCGACTACACACGCAGTCGCAACATGGATTTCCTGTGCTCGGTTTTCGATATCCCCTCGCTGGAACTCTATCTGACGTTGCAACCTTCCATCATCAAGATTGCCTCTGCTGACATTGACAATAGAATTCTGCTGGATGCGGTGCGCGACACAGGATTGCCTGCAATGCTCTCCACGGGCACAGCCGATGAGACTGAATTGATGCGCGCTCTTTCCTGGCTCGGCCCGGAAAAGCCGCCCATTCTTTTGCTATGCGTCTCCTCCTACCCGGCCAGAGTTTCAGATTACTCGCTGGGTGTCCTTAACTGCTGGGGTTCGCTGGTGGATGTAGTGATCGGAATTTCAGACCATACACTGGACAATCGACTTGCCGTTGCATCCATTGCGCTCAACGCTTGCATCGTTGAAAAGCACTTTACGATAGATCGAACTTTGCCCGGCCCTGACCAGGCACTCTCCATAACACCAGAAGAGCTA
>JBNLFC010000384.1:0-3750 GCA_050305335.1 Leptospirales bacterium | reverse complement strand
AGCACTGGAAAAAGGGCGGCTACAGTAGCTATCCGGTAAGCAAGTTGCAGCGGGATGAGCTGGATATCCCAATAGACCGGAATCAGACTTCCGAGCAGAAACAGGACCGCAATGCCCATTCCTTGAATTAACGGAAATGGGATTTTTTCCCTCATTTTATAAAAAAGAAAAAGACTAACTACTCCCAGCAAGCCTATATGAATATAGGGTATGCGAAGTCTCGATAAAATGCAAAAAGAAAACAATGGCATACTGATTGCCATGAATATTTTTAATAAAAAAAATGTTGCAATTATTAAAAACGGAACATTGAAAGCTCCGCTTCTGACTGAATGAATCCAGGCGGGAATCAATGCTATTCCATAGACAAAAAAAGACAATTTTACTGCGACGTCATAATTTTGCTGACTGCAGGAAATAACATCTGTTGAAAACCATCCGTAAACGGGAGTGACAATAAGTGCAATGCCACACCCCCACAGGGCAATCCTGGAAGTTTTTTGAAGCTGCCCTTCGGCAATGGCAAGAACAGCAAAAATGGGCCAGCCATCGGAAAAAATGGTGAGAAAAAGATGAACCGGACGCAGGTAATCCTGTTCGGTTCTGGCATTTTTTAAGAAAAGTGGAAAAAGCCAGAGAACCGCAGTGGACAACAAAATGGCAATAATTGCTATGTACACCATACCAAAATTTCTTCGAAGCTTACTTTCTTTTAGAATTAAAAAAATCGGTGGATACCAGAGCAGCATATTCAAAACCGATAGGCCTACCGAAAGGGGAAGCGATGCATTAAAAAAAGAAATTCGATTGTAACCGGAAAAAAGGAATGAAAAGTAAGCGAGGATTCCGGCAAAAGACGGGGCAACAAAAAAAATTGCCTTTCTGTCAACTTCTCCCTGGACTCTCACATAAAGATGAAACAAAAGCTGAGGGGTTAGCCACCCAAACATCATGAGGTGGGAATGGGCATGTCTGAGGTATTCGGCAGGCCAGAGATAGACTCCCGAGGCCAGTTGCCATCGAAAAAAAAAGCCAGTGCTTCCGGAAAGGATGAAAGCAAGTAGCGTTACTGAGTAGAACAGCGAAGTGGCAGTTGACTCTTTTGTCTTATTGTCAGGATACATTTGTTTTACCACTTTTGGGATAATTACAGATATTGAACTCTGTTATCTGTAATTCAAACAATTAAAAATGAATTATGCCCAATCCTTCCGGAAAATTTTGTCTTTTCCTGAAGTCATTTTCGATTGATATTCAACGAAAGCATGGCATTCCACTCATATGATGGAGAAAGGCAATATTTTTTCCAATGTCCCCAAATCTCTTCCGGAGGAATTATTTACGGATATCCTATCTTCCGGGCATTGCAGGATTGAACGCATTGTCTCCAGGGGGCACACTACGCCGGATGATCAATGGTATGATCAAAATCAAAATGAATGGGTTATGCTTATCAAAGGAAAAGCAAAGTTAAGATTTGATCAGAATGAGCGGGTAATCGAATTAGGGGAGGGCGAATATATTAATATTCCCGCTCATGTTCGCCATCGGGTGGAATGGACTGATCCGGAGAAAGAGACTATCTGGCTTGCCGTTTTTTATTAAAACGGCGTTATGGATTTCATCGCTTCCCCATCGTCCAATGGCTGTGGTTCTCGTCTGTGAGAGCTTAAACAAGAAATACCGAAACAGGGTGGAGATGAGAATGAGTAAAAAACAACTTTTCTGGATAATCGCTCTGGTCAGCGCTTTTGCCCTGAGTGGCTGCGGAAAAAAAACGGGTAGCGAATCTTCTGAAAACCAGGCTGCCAGTATGGAAAATATGGGCAAACAGATCTGTGAAAAGGTCATGGATTGTGCCATGGAAAATCTAAAAGGCATTCCTGAGGCTCAGCGCAAAATGGCTGAAGGCATGATGGCTCAAAACAAAAAAGCCTGTCTTGGACAGTACAAGCCCGCCTCTACTGAAGAGCCTTCGAAAAAGGTCGTCTACTCAAAGGAGGAGCTTGATCTTGCTAAAGATTGTCTTGATGATATGGTAAAGGCTTCCTGCAAAGATCTGATGAATCCAGCAAATCAACCCGCTTCCTGTAAAAAGTTTCAGGAGCTTGCTGCAAAAAAAGGGTGAAGTTGGACGGGTTACCGGCAGATCCGGTAGCCCATTATTTAAAAAAAATGAATGTGTAAAACCGCTATGCGCTATATTCAGATCATCATTCATATCTACTCTCTTTGCAGCCTTGCAATGCTATTTTTGCTTCCTGCCAATCGATATAAGTGGATGGAAGACCTGGATCCATCTCTCCCGGGAAGTTCCATTCAAGACCTGTCAGGAAACGGAAGTCTGTTCGGTTTTGTTCTGGTTGTTTCTGTTTTTCTGGCGCAGGGGTTTTTGATTTTAAAGAATCCAGGCAGCAAAGGAAAGTGGATTTCAGCAGGATTCATTGCGTTGACGCTGGCCGCATGGTTTTTCAAGGCCTTTTGACACGATGCTGGAAAGCCCGGGAAAACGATCAGATACGTTTTCAAAAGAGCTGAACTATAACACCCTTTCGTAGTAACTGCTTGTCCCCGTTCGAAGGATTTCTTCTATAATTTTCACTGTTACAGGCCCGATTCCTTTCAGGGCCAGAAGCTCTGAAGAAGAGAGGGTCTCTACCAGAACGCCAGATTTGTGTAAAGAATGTGCTCCGAAACCATAGGGACTCTTCTGTCCTTTCAGGGATAACAGATAGTCGAGTTGTTCCAGGATAAGAACAACCAGCTCTGTTTTCGTTACCATTTCGCGAAAAATGGAGGCAGGAACTCTTTTTGGTATTTTATACTTTGAAGCGGCATGATCAAAGAAATGACCAACATCTGTGGCATAATAGTGAGAAGGCGCACCATAAGGATCCTGGTTCCCATAAAGACTTTCATACTTGCCAATCAATTCGGGAAAACTTTTTTGTAAAAATTTTATGAAATACTCTTTCTGTCGGCCCATTTTCAAAGTCATGCCGGCAAAGACGATATAGTCCACTCCCGCATCCTTTGCCGCGGCTACCGAAGCTTCGATCATCTCTTCGGAGTCTGTAATATAAGGTACCACCGGCATAAGAAACATACCGCAATGAAGCCCGGCATCTTTGAATCTTTTTATCGTCTCCAATCTTCTGGATGGTGATGGAACTCCGGGCTCCAGCAAGCGAGCTGCTGGATCATCCACTGTTGAAAAACTAAAACTGATGAGCGCTCCTGCTTGCTTATGGATCTTTTTCAATAGATCCAGGTCTCTCTCAATCAAAGTAGACTTGGTGAGCATATGCACGGGGTGATGAAACCTGTAGAGAAGCTCCAGAGCTCCGCGAGTGATTTCGTAACGCTTTTCAAAACTCTGATACGAATCACTCACACCACCTCCCAATGCAATAAACCCATTTTGAAACGGTTTGCGTTTTCGTGCGGGATCCAGCTCTTTTTCAAGAATCTCCAGAGCGTTGACTTTCACCTCAATGTCTGTACCGAACTCTCCGTTAACCTGATATTTTTCATTTCGACCGTCGCAATAGGTGCAGTTGTGTGTGCACCCTCGATAGAGATTGAGACCATAGGAGCTGATGAACCAGGAATCAATCTTGTTCGATTTGCGAAGAATGGATTTTGCCTGGATTTCGTGTAGCATACGGAAAAATCGGTAGAATGATAGAAAAGTAATTATTTTTTACCAGAAACTTTCCTTTAACTCTTTATACTTTGTTCTGCTAACTG
>JBNLFC010000383.1:0-3757 GCA_050305335.1 Leptospirales bacterium | reverse complement strand
ACCAGATTCCAGGGTGAGGGAAAGTGCACAGCCGGAAGCAAGTTACTGCCCTGCTCTACTAGAAATAGAAACAGCCGCAGAAGAGATCCAACGATGAGCCAGAGCCAATCAAAGAGCTCATTGCCGGGAAAGCTCCACTCAATACCAATCACTCCGTACAGAAGTGGCAGAAGAACGCTGACCAGCGGCACCAGTATTAGATTCGCAGGAAGCGAAGCAAAAGGATGCACAGCAAAGTAGAATAGAATCATGGGGCCCACAAAGATAGTGGCCGATGTGGAGAGAGCAAGGTGCGAAGACAGAAGGCGAAGGCCTCTATTTCTGGATATAAAAAAAATCCGTTCCGAAAGCTCTTGAAAAAAGATGAGTATTCCCATTACAGCACCCACAGAGAGAAGGCCGGAGAGAGAAACCCACTCCCGCGGAAGCAACAAAAATAGAATAAAAGTTGTCGTTAGCAGATATTCGTCCCGGCTCATACGACGATGCACAAGACATCTGGACGCGGCCACGCTCAAAAAAATAAAGGATCTAGTTAATGAAATCGGGAATGCCAGCAGCCAGAGGTAAAGCGCGGAAGTAGCCAGCGGAGCCAGAAGGGACACTGGACTGCGCTTTCCGAAAAAGAACGCCAGAGGAATGTGAAGGGTAGCATAAAAAATCCCCAGATGAAGTCCGCTGGCGGCAAAAAGGTGCAGAATCCCCAGAAAGGAGCTCATCTGCCGGTGGTTGCGATCCAGATACGCTGACTTACCCAGCACCATTCCCGCCACGACACCTCGCGATTCTGCATCGGGTATCTTTCTAGTTAGCAGATCCATCAAACGCCAGACGAGCTGCTGACGAAAATCCATTGCCCCCTCGTTGTACTCAATCACAGCAGTCGTGCGATAGAGCCTGATATAGAAATGAGCATCCTGACTCCGGATCCATTTGCTAAAAGAGCTTTTCGAATCTGCAGAAGTAATCTCGTTTCCGTACAGTCGAAGCATCATAGTACTACCGACCGGCCATCGGCTCCTTTTTTTTTGCAGAATTACGGATGTGCTCGCAATGGCGATTTCGGGTGCATGATATACATGCTCTGGCCTCCAAACGCCTTTTACGAAGGTACGCCTCTTTTGCGAACCGGTTAATCTTTTCCTGTATCTGAACTTTCGAAATCCTTTTCGCTTGCTCTTTCCGTACAGCCGCTTTGTCGGTTTTTGCTCCCATCTCTTCCTGAAGAAAACGTAGCGATCCAGATGTTCCGGATAAATTTGCGCTACATAGCGATCCGGCCCCAGAGGTCTCTCTACGGTAGCCCGAACAACCAGCGAATAAATTCCCGTTTTGCTATGTAGATCTGCCAGAGGGAATGTGGCAGATCCACCCCCGGGTGTCGCCCTGCCATAGTAAACAATCAGAACGGTGGATAGAGCTATCCAGACAAAAGCGCCCCACCAGTAAGTGGAATTCAGATATCGTCCCGGTTTTCCCGCTGAAGCACTGCTCCCGGGTGTTCCCTGCGATCGAGTTAGAATGGCAATACCCACAGAAAGTGCCATGGCAAACGGAGGCCAGAGCCAGCAAATAAAAGAGGGCCATTGCGGGCCATTGGCCTCCCCCAGGAAGAGAACAACCAATGAGATAAAAAGAACCAGCCGGAAAGAATAGTAAGGTTGCTTCATACCTCCCGGGGTCTTTTTTTATCTGGACTATCCTCTAAAAATTGACAGGAATCAACTTTTTATCTTTTTTTATTGGAAAACAAATAGCGGCACCAGAGTAAAAAAAAATCTGGTAATTTTCATAGTTAAACAAATTAAACAGAGAGATGAAGTATGTCAAATGCAACAGAAATCGATATCCGCGCTATGATCGACAGGGAAACCGAAGCCTGGAACCGGCAGGATGTGGATACCCTGGTAGATATTTTTCACCCGGACATGGCCTGGCCCTGGCCCCCTGATGCACTCTCCCATGATCCAATCCACTGGGTCTCTCCCATGGGCCGCTACAATCGGGAACGCTGGAAAAAAAACTGGCAGGAACTCTTTGATACTCACATCCTCGTTCACAATCGAAGGGAGATCATAAAAATCACCGTTACACCGGAAGAGGATGGTGCTTACGCCGTTGTGGATGTGGATACGTTATGGATGCACAGGCACACAGGAAAAAATTTTCACTGGAAAGGGCGATCGTGCAAGGTATATACCCTGGTTGCGTCGGAGTGGAAATTGATCGCACACACAGGTCTTCTGGATTATTCGAATTGTACATAAATTCTAGATACAGGATTTTCGCCCGGTCGTGTTGTTTTTTTCGACTGGCTGGCACTCATGCTGGCCGACGACATGAGTGCAATGATAAAGGGAGTTACTGTCATCCTCTTTTCTTATCTCTGGCATCCTGTAGATAAATGGCATAACGTTGTGATTCGCGCATGGGAGATCCCCTGCACGCTCATAGCTACCGGGTAAAGCGATGACAATATGTCGTTCACTTTCAGAGGATTACCATAATACAAGGCCTGCCGGTTTCAGCAAAGTTCTACCGATTGAAAACCGGAGGAAAGATGAAGTTGATTCCAAAGATGTGACCGTGTTCAAAGATTTCTGGCGGTGGTTTCCCAAAATTGTGGTTGGCCAGCACATCCACGCAGGCCTGGTCCACTGCAGTCTGCCCCATGCTTTCCACAACACGCACGTCGCGAATATATCCATCGTCGTCTATGGAGAAGAGTACCTTTACCATTTGAGGTTTGATGGGTTGATTCAACACAGTGCCTGCAAAATCTCTATAGGCATAGTTGATACCGGGTGGAGCAAAGGTCTCCTGCAAAGTGCGAAGCATATTTCGAAAATAGGTATATCCTGCCATCTTTGTGGTGGCCACAGACATAGTGGATGCGCCATCGTAGCGAAAAGCAAAGTCCTGACGAAAACGATAGTTGGTAGGGATCATAAATTCTCGATCCCCTGCATTACCGGGTCGGCCTGGATTGCCAGGAGCTTCTCCTGCTCCGCTCTGTCCGGAACTCGTTTTTTCTGTGTCATTTTGGGGCGATGTCTGCCCCTCCCCGCGGGATGATGGTCGGGTGGAGGATTCACCGGCAGCTCTTCCATCGCCCCCGCGGCCACTGCCTGCACTCGCCGCGGAACCGGCATGATTACCGGGCTGAAAAGTATCGTATTGAGTCAGAGTGTGAAATCCTTTCTCTCTGGTAATTCCACCTGTTCCCTCAATTTCTTTATCAGATAACGCACGGACCTGAACGGTCCTGGCCTCAGGGCCTTCCGCCTGATCCACAAGAACTGGATAGAGATTCTCCGTTTGCAGAGAACTGGCCATCAACTGTTCAGCCAGGGTACTGGCCAGAACATTGCGCAAAGGCATATTCATGGATACCACCACAAGGGATGCCATCAAAGCAACCGGCACCGTAGCCGCCACAAGCAAGCGATCGTCACCGTCTACGGGAGGAAGAGGATCCAGACGAAGATAGAGGGTAGAAAGACTCTTCCAATGGGGAAAAAACAGAGTCCCGATTCTGTCCATAAGCTCTTTCATAAAATAATATAAACTTTATAACCATTGAGCTTCCACTACAATTGCCCGGCAAAAAGATCGGTCTCCTGCTGGCCGGCGCTCTTGTTTCGGGAATTCTGCTGGATGACAGGAACGGTCCGACCCATATGCTCGAAGCCTGCCTTTGTGACAATGCGTCCCTGGGGAGTCTTCTCCCAGAGCCCCTGACGGAGCATAAACGGCT
>JBNLFC010000382.1:0-3758 GCA_050305335.1 Leptospirales bacterium | reverse complement strand
ATTCCCCGCTCCATAATGTTCGCTCCGCATTTATGTTAAATAATGTTAATCTTTCAACAAAAGCCCACAGCACAAGAGGTATCAGCAAAATTAGTTCTTTACAGCCCTCTCCCATGCAACTTCGTAGTTCAAAGTTGGGTCCAACTCACAGTCTTTGACGTGAGTTCTGAAACTATACAATTTGTTTCGTATGCCCTCCGGTCAGTGCTCAAAAAGGACTGATAAGTTTTTTTCACAGGAATGTCTTACAATGAAACCTCTCACTGTATCTAAGAATATGATGAATCGACGCAATACAATCCCATTTTTAACAATGGGCGCAGTGCTTGCAGGCCTTTTAACCTTTATGGTTTACTCCCCGTTAAAAGGACAGACCCCCGCTCAAGAGCCTCCTCAGCAAAACGCCGATCAAGTCGGCCCCCAATCTCCGGCAAGTTCCGAAACAACATCGTCCCCGGATACGAAAACCGAAAGCACACCGGCAACTGCTGAGCCAACGCTGGATGCCTCACGAGAGTCGCCCTGGCAATTTGTGGTAAAGGGTGGCCTCACCATGATACCACTGGGTATTGTTTCAACTTTTATATTAGCCTTTGCTTTAGAAAGATTTTTCTTTTTTCGCCGTCAGAAAGTCTCCACAAAAGGGTTTTCCGAACGAGTGCAAAAAGCATTGAACGATGGTGGAGTGGAAGGTGTTTTCAGAGAACTGGAAAATGATAATCTCTTGCTTGCCCGGATCTTGAAGATGGGGTTGCAGTACCGCCATCAGGGAATCGATAGAGTTGAGAAGATCATCGAAACAGAGGCATCGGTAGAGATAGGCCGTCTGGAGCGTGGTTTGAACATGCTCAACAATCTGGGAAACCTGGCACCTCTTCTTGGCTTCTTCGGAACTGTAACAGGTATGCGAAACAGCTTTCTACAATTCGCCATTAAAGCTGCCCCCACTGCCAGAGATCTGGCCAGCGGTGTAGAAGAGGCGCTCATCACCACCATCGCAGGGTTGATTATCGCCATCCCTGCATATTTCGTATACAATATGTTTCTATATTATATAGACACACTTACAATCGAGCTTGAGAAGAACGCAGCAACCATTCTTTCTCGAATGGATTGAACAGCTATTTTCTGGAGTCTGTAGCCCATGGCCCTGAAAATAAAGAGAAAGACAAGAATCCCGGATGAGGTTCCTCTCTCGTCCACGTCGGATATTGCTTTTTTGCTGATCATCTTCTTTCTTACCGCGAGTGCGCTTCTGGAATTTCATGGAGTGCAATTGCCACTGCCAAAACCTGACGCGCCACCCATGGAGGTTTTGAAGAAGAATATTTTTCGTGTAAAAGTGGCGGAAGATGGTACTTATCTCTATGAGAAAAGGCCAATCAAGCTTCCCGAATTGCAAAAAGTTGTCCATGACAGTTACCAGAAAAACCGGGATCTGGTGGTGATACTGGAAGTAAACGAACAAAGCCCGGTTTACGTAGTACCAGCCTTCATCCATATGCTAAACGAAGAAAAAATCGTGCGGTTTTCGCTCGGAATGGAGCGTTCGCCATGAAGCTCCAGAGAAGACGACCAATGTCAGGAGTGCCCCTCTCCTCCATGGGAGACATAGCATTTCTCTTATTGATTTTCTATATGTCCACAACCATGGTTTCCGACCAGAAACCGAGAACGGTAGACCTCCCCCAGGTCAATGCTGAATCGAAAACAAGTCCCTATCCGCTGGTCATTTATGTAGATAGAAAGCTGGCCGAATCCGATAAGGTGTTTTTCTTCAATAAAGAGATACCGGTGAGTTCTCTTTCGGCACAGTTGCAGGAGCAAGCTTCGGCCGCGCCAGCAGCAGTTCGAGTATATCTGAATATGGAAAAAGACCTCCCATTTCAAAAAATGAACGAAGTCTTAGGTGCCATCAAAAAGGCAGGCATCCGGAGTCTTATCATAACAACAAAACCAGGCGAAACACCATCCGGCGCCGGAGGCGAAAAATGACCCTCCTGAATTCTGTACATAAAAAAATGCCGCTGGATACTCTCCAGGAGATGCTGGTACCCATTGTTCAATTTTTTGATGCCCTGGCAACCCGCACCCGGAATTGGACAATGCGGGAGTGGCTTTCCACCGGAGTCCTCCTGCAAATCGTTCTTCTGGTTCTTTACCAGTTGATACTCTGGATCATTCCCGAAAAAGAGGAGCCTCCACTGGATCTGTCGCTCTCAGCAGAGATGACCTTTGTGGAATTCCAGGAGCAGGTAGCGCAGAAAACTACTCAGACCAAAGATCTTTCCGATAAAATCATAGAGCAGGATAAGATGCCTGCGGAAGAACCGATCAACTGGGACAATGCTGCGGACCCGGCTACAGATGCCAGCCAACGGTACAATGCTCGATTGCTGGTAAATATCTCGCCCGACGATTATCCATCCAGAGCAAGGCGAGCCTCCATAGGCCAGGTTGTAGTAGCTGTAACTCTGTACATCCGTGCCGACGGCAGAATAGGTGATGTGAAAATCAGAAAAATTCGTAGCGTCGGTGACAGCGCAAAGCCCTTTGAAAAGGATTTTATCCTGGCTGTTAGAAAAATTCTCTTGCAGAAGACACGCCTGCTCAGTTCCCCTTTTAACGATGGGCACGGAGCAAGGGACTTCATCTGGGATACTACAGTTACCTTTACTCTCCAGTAAATTCAGAAAACTCGCCGTTTACAGTTGTACCATCGCCATCCCCATGATGGCGCTTTCTGTGAGTCTTACCCAGATTTTTCTTATTCTGGCCCTTTTCACAGGATTTTCATCCTACGTGTTGAGCAAATTTTCCACGGCACCATCTACTACCCTCCCGTTTGAGCACCCCTCCCTTGCTTCCCTTTTCCAGCGTTCCTGTCTGGGGAATCCTTTCTGTATCATGCTACTGATCTACCTCTGGATGTCAATATCATATATCTTACATCTATGGATAGGCGCTTCCACGCTTTTTTTACCCCACACCTCCCCGGTCAAACCTGAACCTGGTCTATTCTCCGAAGCCCATTTTCCTGGAGAAATTTCAGATATTCTATTAATGCTCTCCGGATGGATGATATTTTATTTCGCCAGGCAGAACGATGATCGCAGACTACTGGAAAAGGCGTTCTTTCTCTTCGCATCACTCACAGTACTGGCAGGCACTGCATCGGTCTTCAGCGAATTTCGTCTGGCACGATTGATTACAGGGCATGGAGTGATCCCTTCGGCCGCAAACCGTCCCCAGCACCCCTCTTTTATGGTCGAAGGCATCCAGCTCTATCGCCCCATCGGATTTATGGACAACCGACTCACCTACGCCGCGCAACTTGCGCTAGTAGCACCGTACCTGTTTATGCTTCTTATATCATACATAAAAAGCCTCAAAAGCCACCTTCGGCCGCCCTGTGACGGGATCTGGAAAGACGCATTCACTCGATATAGAAGCCTTACGATAAGAATCATCGCGCTATGGACCATGCTTGTAGTCGACCTGTTGCTACTCCTTCTCAACGGAACTCGCTCTGTAATTCTCGCACTGGGAGCGACAATTTGCATTGAACTTGCAATCCTGGTATGGCAAAAAATGAGGAAGTGGCAACTTTATTCAATAGCAGCCCTATTGTTTACAGTCACATTGACTTCTCTTTCTATTTCACAGCTTTCAACAACGCACTTTCTGGAAATTCCCTACCTGGCACGCGCCTATCACGCTGTCCTGTACGGAATGCGACATACAGACTATCAGCGCCG
>JBNLFC010000381.1:0-3763 GCA_050305335.1 Leptospirales bacterium | reverse complement strand
GGCGTAATAAAAAACTTATTTCTGTTACGGAATTTGCGAATGTAGCGGGTCGAGCTGGTAGGGCATTTGTAGATGTCGAAGGCCTGATTTTATTTGTGGTTTGGGAAGATGAACTTGACAAAAGAAAAAAGAGAATTGGCGAATGGAGTAGTATGATCAAAGAAGCCAAAGCGCCAAAAATTCGTAGCGGAATACTCCAGTTGGCACTTCGCATTTATGAAAGAATAGCGATGGACTTAGATGTGCCATTTAATGAATACATTGATTACTTGACCGGCAACACCCAAGCTTGGGAATTAAGCGATACTATACGAGACGACTTAGAACTCTCAGAAGAAGAGTGGGAAAAAGATCTTGCTATTCTCGATTCAGCGATTCTCTCCATGATAGAACCTGAAACTACCGATACACTTATAGAGTCTACAATTATATCGGCACTAACAGGTTCTCTTTTTCTGAAGCAACTTGAGAAAGAAGAAGATGAAGATATTCAAAGCTCAATTCAGAATTTATTATTCGCTCGCACGCGATTAATCTGGTCTGAAACATCAGAGCCTCAACGCAAGGGCTATCATGCGGCCGGAATAGGCCTAAAAACTGGCAAGTTTATAGATGAATCTCTTGCAACTATGGTCGAGCTTCTTTTAGAAATAGAAAGGGGAATTGACTCAAAAGAAGCAGAGATGACAGGGATTGCTGTTATAAACTTTGCAGAAATCATATTCCAAGTAGCTCCATTTAAAAACCCAAATGGATTACCTGAGAATTGGAAGGATGCTATTTATGCATGGATGATGGGGCATCCTTCTATAAAGGTAATCGAAAAATGCAGTGATGATGCGATAGATTTTTTACAGAATGATGTCTCCTATCGACTCCCATGGGCTATGGAAGCTGTGCGAGTTCATGCCTCAATGCTTGGTAATGAGCATGCAAGCGCGCTTCAAGGAATAGGTGCAATGGCAGTTGAAGTTGGTTCTACGAATATAAGTGTGATTACTCTTATGCGTAATGGATTGAGCTCAAGGGATGCGGCAATTATAGCCGCTGAGTCTACAAAAGCAATTTTTTATAATAAGTATGGGCTGAAGGCGTGGCTTGATTCACCTATCGTACAAGAGAAAACCAATGATCCGAATTGGCCATCAGCACAGAGCCATATTGCTTGGATTAGATTTTACGAAACACAGCAAAACAAAAAAAGACAAAAATGGAAGCGGCATGTTCAGATTATTGAAGTTTTATGGGGTTCTGCACCCCTCAGGTCAGGCACATTTGTTATCATAGAGGAAAAAGATGATTCAGAGCAGTATTCTATATTATCTCCAGACTATGATATTATTGGTTATTCAGAATCACATCTTAGCTATCCCCTTGCAAATATCATTAGTGCTCGGGTTGAAAAAAACTTAAAGTCAATCAAAATAGAGTTTTTTGGTCCAGAACCAACTGCGTAAATAAACAATCACATTATAATAGTTAATCAATAAAAGGTTCGCCAATTCCAAGTAAAAGCCAGTTTGGACTTACTTTATATGTATTGTATAGGCGAATCAGCAAGGTGCTGGTGAATTCTCTTTTCTTTTTCCTGTCAAGCACCTCTCGCAGTCCATTCCTTGAACGATAACCAATTTCAAGACTTGCAGCATTTGGATTTTTATCCAATTTTTCCAGGACCCACTCTAACCGGTCATACATATTTTCTAACTTTGTTTTTCGCACAGAGTCCAGTAAATCTTTAGACGTCAAAAATTCAACTCTTTTCAATTTTTTTAGCTTGACCAGCACTACTTATAGTGCTATAATTTTACTGGCACATTATGTAGTGCGCAACCCAAAGGAGCCCACGCCATGCAGTCAATCATTGAAATCCTCAACGCCTACGGAGGCACCGATTATCTCCTTCAAAAAGGAAAATTCAAAGCCCGTATTCATCCGGTCGGTTTTCTGGAAATCCGTGCCATCAAGAACAGCCCCAACGGCTTACCCGCCGTTTCGATTGCCCTTCTGGATCCTAATTTCTCTCCCATGAAAAGGGCAGAAATGCATCTGGAAATCACAGACCTGGGCTGGTCACCTTTTTATGTAAGAAACGACTATTCAAACTTTGCGGAAAGCATCTATCAATTAAATGATTCAGGGAAAGTTATCAGTGTTCGCCATAATCTCAAAAGGGTCTTTATCCAGGTGGCTGAAAGCTGGGATAAACAGATCCGGGTTTATGGCATTGAAAATTTCATGCTCAACAAAAGGGGGATTATATGAATTGTGGGAGTAAGGATTGTCCCTATTGTTACTCGTATTACCAGAGGCTGGATATTTTTTTTCGGATTCGGATGCCGGAACGGGTCCACCAGGAATTGAGAGCCCGCCACAAAAATGTCTCGGCCTATATCCGGAATCTCATTCTTGAGGATTTGCATAAGGACCCGGAAACCGTCATCAAGCCCGGGATGAAGCGAGAGCCTGTAAATCCTTACAAGAAAGGAGTTAAGGAAGAATATATCCCGTACCAACCCAAAGGGTTATATGATCCGAATGTCGCTCATCTCGAAATGTAAAAAAAGGCCAGCGGATCTTTTCAGAAGAAACGCTGGCCTTCTTCTTTTCCTCTGAGCCTGCTCCGGCTCACTCCAGCCTGTCCAGTCCCGCCCTGTTCAACAGCTCCTCATAAGTCCCATCCTGGCCCGTCTCCCGGATACACCTTTCCGCGATGGTCAGCCGATCCGCCAGCCTGTACATGGTGTGGTGGACGCTATCGAAGACCTCCTCCAGGGACAATTCCAGACCCTCTCTCGCAAGGGTCTTCTGGATGGTTTTTGTGCCCTGTTCGGAAAGCTCCTCAACAAGCCAGTTCTGGCCTTCCTCCTCTTCTCCGTTGTGGTGGGTTTGACTCGAATGCAGATTTTCCATAACACGAGGATAACTTCGTAAAGAAAATAAGTCAAGCACGAAGTTTGCCACGTGGATGTTTTCTTCGTGATCGTCCATAATACCGCATGAGCGGGAAGAAGCTGGAAAAGGAATACGAGGAGTTTCAGAGAAAACTTGCAGAGAAAATCCTCTCACTCCGGAAAGAGAAGAACCTCACTCAAGAGGACATGTTCCTTGAAGACTTCCTCTCCGTCCGCTCCTACCAGGATATAGAAACGGGAAAGACCGCGCCCCGCCTCCGCTCCATCTTCGCCATCTGCAAAACTCTCGGGATCAGCCCCTCCGACCTTCTCGACCTGGATAAATAATTTCTTCCGGAAACCTCTTCGCCCCCGCCCCCCCGGCACAAAATTTGCAAATGCCTTTTCATATCCTCGGCTCGGGCTTCGTATCTCAAAAGGCCCCCCGGAGAGTTTTGGAGTCTGGAGGAAGATCCGGAGAGCAGGGAGAGGCCCTTTCCTTGCCCTGGCCTTCTTCTCAGGCTCCCGCTACCATCCACAGTTTGAAATCCAGTATGATTTTCTCTATCACAGAGAGCCCGGGTTCGTTTTCTGTCCCTCCCTGGGCACACAGTTTAGATCAAAGCGAACCCGCTTTTCTTACCACGCGTAAGGGAGCGGGTTTTTTCGTTTTAAAGGCGTCGTCTACGGGGCGCCTCAGCCCGCCCCATGGGCGGCGGGCTGACCGGGCTCTCGGTCGCGGGGGCGCTCCCGTCGATCCCTGGCGCGGGGGGGATTTTTATGATGAAATTTTTCCCGCATAAGTGCAATATTGGCTATACTTTTATATCAATTTCTATTATGACAGACAAACAAATTCTCCAACAACA
>JBNLFC010000380.1:0-3765 GCA_050305335.1 Leptospirales bacterium | reverse complement strand
TTCTTACTTGACGCAGAGCGTTTTTTACAGGCATTGGAGGGAGCCAGACGATTGCCGTTGGGCAGCGGAGCGCTGGCAGGTGTCAATTATCCCAACGACAGAGAGTTTTTGAAAGCAGAACTGGGGTTTAGTTCCCTGTACGAAAACTCAATGGACGCTGTGGCCAGCCGGGACCATATGCTGGACTATCTTCATGCAGCATCGGTTTTTGCCGCTCATGCTTCGCGCCTGGCAGAAGAGATTGTACTGTGGAACAGCGTTGAGCTGGCATTCATTACGCTACCCGACTCTTTAACCACGGGCTCCAGCATTATGCCTCAGAAAAAGAACCCTGATCTTGCGGAACTGATCCGTGGTAAGACCGGCCGAATTTATGGCCATCACCTGAACCTTTTAACAACACTCAAAGGACTCCCCTACGCCTACAATCGCGACCTGCAGGAGGATCGCTTTCCTCTCATCGATACAGGCGAGCAGGTGCAACTCATATTGCGAGCGCTCCATTCTATGGTGAATGCCATGCAATTCAACTCACAAAACATGACCCGCTCTCTTGAAAAAGGATTTGCTACTGCTACGGACCTGGCGGATGCCCTTGTGAATCAAAAGGGAATTCCCTTTCGAGAGTCCCACCACATCGCGGGCTCGCTGGTGGCGCTCTGTGTAAAGGAAAATCACACGCTCTCTTCCATACCGGCAAAACTGCGAGCCACGATTCATCCGGCTCTTGCAGACGATACTTTCTACTCCGGAGCCATCGATATGATGGCCAGCACAGAAAAAAAGGTCAGCCGGGGTGGAACTTCCCGGGTACGACAGACAGAACAACTGGAGACTGCAAAAAAGGCTATTGCAGAGCTCCAGAGCCAGATTCCTCCGGAATTCTCTATTACCAGAAAACCGTAAGGGTCTGCCAAAACAAAAGGCGGTGAGTGATCATGAAGTCGGAACTGGTTTCTGAATACAAAAAACTGCTGGAGCAAGTTTTTAACCTGAGCGGCGAAAAAGAGAGCGAGGATATAGTTGCAAAAATTGAAAATTTAAATGATCCTGCCAGAGAAGTAATGGAGGACTATATAGAAAAACGCGCTAACCTTCCCAACCCCATCCACTGGATCGCACTTTTAAGACTCTTTCGCCTCACCTCGGTCCACAAGCGTGAAATCCAATCCAGGTACGATTCATTTGTGAATGCCTACCAGGAAATGAGCAACCGTCCCGGCACTCTGAATAGCGAAGAGAGCCACCTCCTCAAGGAGATTGGAGACTTTTTATATCATGTGGATGAGCTCTACGGGGAGCAGGAACGATTCGGACAGAAGTTGATTCTGGGAATACGTCAGGGAATACTGGAAGAGTACGGCGTGAATCTGGATCTCAATGACGATTTTTATCGACTCCGAATAGGGGAAGAGGCGCAACAGAAAATAGCCCCTCTTCTGGCCGAACTTTACCAGATTCTGGATCGATTGCAGGATCAGATAAAAATTATGAGTGCACTGGATCGACTACGCAATATCATGAATAAAAAAAGATAATTGTAAGCAACCGCCTGGCCTTTTTAAGGCCCGCCAGTGCCTGCTACAATGATTCTTCCGGTTCCATAACAGTCGCGCTATCACTGGCATGTTTATCCGCTCTGACACGATCCTGGTCCTGGCTGGAACGCCGCCTTCGATCCTTCCCCTTTCGTGTCCTCTCCCTGCTCCGCTCGCGCCCCGCCGACCGTTCACCAGTATGGAAACGCCGAACTGGAAACATGGAGATGATCTTATGACTCTCAGGAGGATGGGAGCGAGGGCCAATTTCCCAGAACATAGCCTGCTGGATCGCATCTTCATCGTTTTCAGATATAGCGTATATCTTAAAAACCATAAATGCTTCGTAGAAAAACTCCTTCTGGCGGAACTGATCCGGACGATGCTTTCTTCCCTTCTTTTTATTGAGAAACCTGGATTGGCTGACAAAAATATGCAAAAGGCGATCCCGGTCGCGTCCAGGCAGATTCATTCTACGACAGACTGGATCAATGGCTCTTTTAACATACTGTACCAGATTGCCTTCCATATCATTGGAGTAAACCTTCCATACCATATCCAGAATGATCAGTGCAAAAAAGATCACGCTGGTGAGCTCTTCTCTCTCATGGAGCATCTTATCTGCGATATTCAAACGTCGACCAACGCTAGACTCAGCGAAGTTTTCCACCTTCACGCCCCGAGCATCCACTGCGTCGGATTCTTCCGGAAAAAGTACGCGAAAAAGTCCGGTTTCCGCCAGTGATGTGAATATCTCCGATGAACGCCCGGTTCGAAAGATTTTGTTATACTCCTCGAGCATTCGAGCCGTACTGGCTTTGGTCATCTCGTCCTTGTTGCGCCTCACAGCCCTCAGGCACACAGGGTCCAGAGCGAATTGGATCAGTGCTCCGAACTTTGCAGCACGCAACATTCTTACAGGATCTTCCCGGAAGGACATATCAGGGTCGCCGATAACGCGAATCTGCCTGGATTTGATATCATCGTACCCTCCCACATAATCGATGATGCTTTCATTTCGCGAATCGAAATAGAGGGCATTGATAGTAAAATCGCGCCGTGCGGCATCCTCCACCGGAGTTCCAAAATCGTTGTCGCGGTGCATAATGAAGTCAGAGTCTCTTTTGCGATCACCTTTCAATCGGTGCTGGGGCAGGCTCCTGAACGTGGAAACTTCGATCACTTTACCGCCCTTGAAAATCACATGAACGATTTTGAACCTGCGACCAATATTCCGTGAATTAGTGAAGATTTTTCGAATTTGAGAAGGTGTGGCGTTGGTCACCACATCAAAGTCTTTGGGCTTTTTTCCGAGAAGCATGTCACGAACACATCCGCCTACCAGATAGGCTCGAAATCCGTGTCTTTGAAGCCGGTTGATGACTTTTAGAGCGTCCTGATCCATCTGCTCCCGACGCAGATTGTGGTGTTCACGATAAATCCGCCTGCCTTCGGGATAGGCGACCAGGTCCTCCACTCTTCGGGGGGCTATGCGGAGAAATCGCATGAATCTTTTTAACATTACAGGGAGAGAGTTGGACTCCAGGCTCAGGGAAGCAAGTAAAATAAAAAGAGCAGGAGAACCAAACCTGCCTCCCGGCAGGGGGCCAGCCGGAAAGGCGCTGAGAAAAAATCTTGAAAATCCTGGCCTCACAGGTGCGGACTTTTTGACTTGCAGTCTGACCCTGCACACCGAGTATAGGGGGTGCGCCTTCGAGAACTGCTCCAGTATCAATACCGTAAGATCCAGCGCCTCGTCATTCATAGGAGAACCAAAGCATGGAATGGGCTCTCCATTTTAATTTTTCGAGATGATCACGCTGATCACCCTTTGCGCATCAGGATCAACTACTACATACTCTTTTTTGCGTTCTTTATTGTAATAGCTCTTCTTCCCACCGGCATTATGGTTCTGGTTTCCCGATCTATGAGCCAGAAAGTGATCAGTTTAAGGCTGAACAAGAGGCGCGCTCTCATGAGCAACCTCCACTTTCTTACAAAGGATAACAACGCTTTGCTGGAGCGCATTGACGGGCAGATTGACTCTCTGAAAAAAATCTCAGCAACCGATAGCCCCGAAGAGAGTGAAGAGCCAGAACCAGCCTCTGTCAATGCCCGATCGACGGGTGGAGACTCCACAACAGCGCCTGTGGACACCATATCCCGAGGCTTTTTGAATCTTCAGAGGCTTCGATGGAACTCCAGTCGAATCCTCACTGATAAGGCC
>JBNLFC010000379.1:0-3778 GCA_050305335.1 Leptospirales bacterium | reverse complement strand
CATCTCACGAACGACTTCCTTCATATCACTGGTGGAACGTTTTCTTGAGCCATAGGGAGTCAGCAATACACCGATGGTTGCGGTGTTGGCTTCGCCCTGTTCATTTCCCACAACCGTATAGAGCTTGTTCACCTCGGGAAGGGCCTCCAGATCTTTCTGGATCTTCATGGCCACCTCTCTGGTTCCGTGAAGACTTGTTCCTGGAGGCATCTGCATGGAGACCAGAAACTCACCCATATCCCCTGAGCCCATAAAGTCTTTTTTAACACCCCTCAAGGCCACAATACTGAAAACGAAGATTGCGCCTGTCAGGCCAACAATCACAAGCGGGTTTTTAAGACTGAAACGCATTGTGATTTCATAGAGATCCTCTATCCGGTCCTGGAATCTATTGAATGCACGAATCACAAAGTTGGGTTCTTTATGAATATCCCCTGCGAAATATGCAGAAAGAAGTGGTGCTACGGTTAATGCATCGAAGAGGGATACAACCATCGCGAAGACCACGGTGAAACCCAGTTGCCTCAAAAACTGGCCCACCATACCACCCAGAAAACCCACCGGAAGAAAGACAGCGATGACCGTGATCGATGTAGCTACCACTGCCAGAGTCACCTCGTTGGTTCCGCGTATAGCCGCCTCCACCGGAGGCATCCCCTCCTCCATTTTCCGAAAAATATTTTCCCGTACCACAATGGCATCATCTACCAGAAGCCCCACAGATAGAGACAATGCAAGCAGGGTCACCACATTTATGGTGAATCCCATTGCATACATGAGAATGAAAGCGCCCAGCAGGGAGTTGGGGAGGGCCAGACCGGTAATAATAGTGGATCTGGGATTCCCCAGAAAGAAATAGACCACGACGACCGTTAAGAGAATTCCGATAAGAATCGATTCGGTCACATCTTCTACGTTCAGACGAATGGGACGTGCGCCATCACGCACCATGATCAATTTCGGATGACCTGGGAGCTCGGCAATCTCTTCGTTAATTTTTGCCATTCGCTTCACGGAAGCATCGGCTACCGCAACGGTATTGGTTTTTGATTGTTTAAATACATTAATAAAGAGGGCCGGATGAGTGGAGCGCTTCACCTCCCGCTTCTTTTTTGCACTGCTGAATAGCTCTTTGAAGTATTCGGCTGAAAAAAAAGAAATATCTTTGTGAGCTCCCTCTTCTGGACTATAAAGATAAGCGAGAGTTTTTTCATCCTCCGTGCCGTCCCGGACCACTCCCAGATCTTTGACCCGTACAGACTGCCCGTAGTCTCCTGCGAACAAAACAGGAGAATTCTCCACCTGAGAAAGCTTTTCAAAACGGCCCACACTACGAAACGATAACTCACTGGAACCACTTTCGAATTTTCCCACCGGTACGTTAGAGCCGGAATTTCTCAGAGCATTAGCCACCGCCAGTGCCGGCAGGCTGTAGCTGTTTAATTTGTTTCGATCCAGCTCGATCTGAATCTCTCTTCGTACGCCCCCCTGAATCGTAATGGAGCCCACATTCTTTACCTGTTCAAACCTGGGTTTGATATTTTCCTTTGCAAGGTCATAGAGTTGAGCCGGAGGCAGCTCCGCGGTCAAAGCCAGAGTTAAAATGGGCTGGTCTGCCGGGTCAATACGGACAATCAGTGGTTCTTCAATTCCTTCGGGGAGATTACGTCTTGCTTTAGAGACCCGATTTCTTACCTCCTGTTCAGCCCATTTGATGTCGGTGTCCAGATAGAATTCTGCTACCACTACCGAATATCCCTCCTGACTGTTGGAGGTAATACGTTTGAGGCCGGAAATAGAGGAAAGTTCGTCCTCCAGGGGTTTGGAGATCAGGTTTTCCACCTCCTCGGGTCCTGCACCAATATAGAGGGTATTCACCACGACAACCGGAATATTCACATCGGGAAATAGATCCACACCAATGGCTCTCATGGAGAAAATCCCCGATAAAACGGACAGAATCACCACACTTGCTATGAAAATGGGCCTTTTAATAGAAAAACCGGCAATACTCATGATGCAGAAATCTCCACTTCCCGTTCCGGCATTGCGGAAGAGAATCAGTCTTTGAACTGATATGGATATGACCCGTATCGGTTCCCACAACTTTTTTAGAGTAATCGACCAAAAACGAGTCGGGCAATGGCGCTGGCAGCACGGTTCTATACCCGGGCTACCCTTTTTTAACCCGGTAAAAAGGTATGCACCGCACAGGAGGCAGACTCAAGACGATATTTCAATTAACGCACAATGGTCGGCCATATCAGCAGAACATTTTGAACTCAAATGTGCTATTCAAGCACCTCTGACTGCGGAAAAGAGCATGAACAAAAAAAAGGATAGAGTTTGCTCTGATAAATCAATATTTTACGATAGTAAAGGGACGAAAAAAGATTACTGGCCAGCAGCATCCATTTGTTTTTTTTAGATCTTGCCGGGCTGGCATTGACCACTGGATTCGTTGAAGAAGATCAAAAAAACATCGATCCGAAGCATAAAAAGCCACACTGAATAGAATCAACCATATGAAAACGTCCACTTTTCAGATCCTTCGATTCGACCCGGTGAAACTGGAGTTTGACTTCATCATCAATGATATGTCGGATCTGGAGGAGGAGCTTCAGCATCACATCGAAGAGTTTTCCGAACACCTCGGTCGCTCGGAACTGAAAGGCACCCTCTTCGCTCTGGTGCAGGAGATGTGCGTGAATGCCCTGAAAGCCATTTACCGGCACGTCTACCGAAATCAGATGGCCGAACAGGGCGATCCGGTGGTAAACAATGAGACCGACTGGCACTCCCTTTTCCACGCGGAGTTAAGCACAAATCGAGCTGACAACTTTGTAAAACTCTGTACGGAAAAAAACCTTTTTGTAAAGATCCGCGGCTACGTTTATGAGCAGTCTTTCCAGATTGACGTGATCAATCCCGGCATACCGGATTCTTTTGAACATGAACGTTTGCTGCGCGCCTTTGATCTGGCCAAAAAACATTTAGACATGTCGTATTTCTTCGCAAGAGACAGCTCCGACGGAGAAGTTGCTGATGGCGTTGGCATTGCTTTTATCATCAATACTCTGCGGGGAATGAATATACCCATTGACGGTTTTTCAGTCCGCATTCGCGAATCCCATACGGTTGCCAGATTGACTCTTCCCCTGCAAATTTTCAATCGAGCAAAACGGGGGGATATTCACGTTCTCTCAGATAATGAAGAAGAAGATTATATCCAGGTCTTAATCAAGAACATGGGGTTCTCCACTCTCATATTCAATACAGAAGAACAAATACTCTTTACTTCCGGTGCACTGCTGAAATCGCTGGGAATTCCAGAAAATGACCCCTCGGCCCTCTATTCTGTTATACCGGGTCGATTTTTCAACGATATTCTTTACTCCAATCAAGGCATCGCCTCATCAAAAAAAGTGGAAAACTATCGTATCTGGTTACCATCCATGGACGGTGAGAAAAAGCTGCTTTTCAATATTAGCGGTTTTTTAAGGGTAGACGGCACCATACTCACTCTCTGGCAGCAGGTCATTATAGAAGGCAGAACTACATCTCTTTCAGAAGGATCGATCACCGAAAACCTGAAGGTCCAGAACATGGTCAGGCCATACATTCCCACACAGGTGCTTGCCAAAGCGCAGGAAATGGTCAGGCAGGGAAAACCAGGTCTTCCAGATGAAATTCGGGATCTCACCATACTTTTCGCTGATATGGCCAGCTATACCAGTATGACGGAAGAGATGTCCCCTCTGGAGGCTCTTCACCTGCT
>JBNLFC010000378.1:0-3786 GCA_050305335.1 Leptospirales bacterium | reverse complement strand
CCATTACAAGAGCCCGTATCACATCGTTAATGCCGGGACACAGGCCGCCGCAAGTCACAATACCAGCGGTGACACTGGATGACTGAAAAAAGACCTTTTCTCTGGGCCCCGCCTGCTCGAAATAGATAGGTTTTCCTTCCCGGATATCGTCCGGAGAGTCAAAAATGACCCGATAAAGCACCGAAGCATCAGGCGATTGGTAGTAGTCATATCCTGCGGGGTTATCAAATGTGCAGTCGCCCAGTTGACGGACTTTCGTATTCATAAAAACTCTCCCGATATGGAAATACGGACAGAAGAAGCATTCCCATCCCCGCGAATTTTAATACAATCCCTGAAACGTGATATCTGTCACGCCCATTTCTACAGTTAAAATTTGTTCCATTGACTGAACGGGATGGAAAAACGGAAATCAGTTTTTCTTGCCGATACACGCATATCTCCGCTTTGCATAGTTGAATAAGACGAATTCAGCGGCAAGGAATTGTGGAAGGTTGGCAGACGAAAGAACTTTAAACAAAGGGATTGACCTTAATAAAACCCACCCGATTCGTAACAGCGAAAAGTCGAAATGCAATATTTCAAAATGTGTCATTTTTTTTGGCTCACAAAAAAAAAAAAATTCAGGCTCAGAATAAAAAATGCGTTGTATAATGAAAAACTAAAGTAGAAATTGAGTAATTATATACGTTATCTTAAACGAGTGCAAAATTATGATTCATTCATATATGAATGAATCTTTTTCCGGACGCCTTTATCAGCAGCATCCTCGCCTCAGCGAGGGCTCGCGCGGGTGAAGTGTATTCGGGTCTCATGCGAGGTAGGACTCAATGTTTTTGAGTTGAGTCCTTTATTATATAGAACAATTGCCCGGCGTATTCAAGAAGGACCATTATGAAAAGAAGAGAAATTCCCAGATCAGACTCAGCAAAAAATTACACCAAATTTCTACAGCGATTCCAGGTCCAGTATCCTAAATTTCGGGCTCACCTTCATTCCCGGGAATTCAAGCGAATCAGCGAATATCTTTTTGAGAATAGAGAAAAAATGATCTGGGCAATTGAAGATCTCGACCGTCCACCCCTGGAAGGAATCGGAAAAAATCTTGTAAAATTGAACGGAGTGGATTTTAAAAATCCAGATCTACGCCGCATGACCGGTGCTATCATTGCCACCATACTTTCGGAAGAGTACCAACCCCACTCGTCAGGCCATCGGGTGAGCTGGCGTCCCTTCATCACAGGCTCCCGTTTCACAAAAATATAACGACTGCATCGGGAAAATCAGTAGCCGGAAGTTTGCACATCTATTCTCCTGTGCACCATGTACTATAACAAACCCTTTCCAATCCTGAAGCTGCTGATCCCGGTGTTGTTCGTTCTGGCAACTCTGGGTGGATGCGCCAGCGACAATAAGGCAGGAGGCACACCTTCTGGAGGCACATCCACCGACTCCTGCAAAAACGGTGATATCACAGTCACCGGGGAAGCTCCCATATTCACCAGTGTAGATGCAGCCAACGAGAAAGCACGGGAAAGTGCCTGCCGCAGAGCTGTGGAAATCTGTATTGGAACTGAAGTTGCGTCTCGTTCCGAGGTGGGAGATGGACAGGCACTTTCTAACGATGTTTATGCAAAGGCAAAGGGGCTCTGCAAAAATGGCAATGCCGTTAAATATGAGGATTACACTCTGGATACAATCAAAATGCGCAGAGTCTACATGCGCTACCAGGTTTCCGCAGAAGCACTGGAGAGTGAAATCAGGCTTGTACAACAGATGGTGGGAAATCCACGTATCATGATCTATCTTCAGGAATCTTCCGCCCCGGACGCAAAGGGCTGTGTGGATAGGGGAGATAGTGCAACTCCCATGCTAACCGATTTTTTCAAACGAAAAGGTTACTCTATGATTCCTGAGCAGAAGGGAGTCAAAGTTTCCCTGGACAATAGCGGAGAATCTCTCCTGCAAGATCCCTCACTGAAAAGCACTATGGAAAAGGCGGCCTCGAAGGGTGCGGATGTACTGATTCTCGGCAAAATCCGACTGGAAAGCTGGAAATCCCCTATGGCCAATGTGGTATCCTGTCGCGCTACAGGAGAGGTATCGGCCATTGCACTGTGGGGACGAGGATCTGTGCTCGCAGAATACACCCAATCGGTTTCCGGAGCACACTTTTCAGCTTCCACGGCCGCCCGTGCTGCGATAGAGCGCTTTACCATCGGTTCCTCTACTCAAGAAGGGGGATTGGCCCTTTTTCTTCATGACCGCTTCAGTAACGAGTGGGCTAACCTGACACGAAGCAACGAGATAGTTCTACATGTGAAAGGCCTGACACCGGAAATGGCAGGAGTATTTCGAGACGATCTAACCGAGCGAACGAGTGTGCGACGCATCAACGAAGTTTCCAGCAATGTACATGAGACAGTCTGGGAAGTGATTTATCCTGGACGATCATTTGCTCTGGCTGATATAATCACTTTTTATGGCAGCAATCCTTCTATGTTTACAGTAGTAGGAAAGTCAGGGAAAAAAATCCAGGTGGATACCGTACGTCGCGGAGAGATCTATTTGACTTTTAAGTGAATAACTAGCTTCCCTCCGGTATCCGCCAGTCGGATACCGGGTCTCAACAACGCACGCCAATGCGAAAAAAAAATCCCACCGATTCATAGCCAGAAAAATGATATTTCCTGATTTCGGCCTGTACCAAGAATTGGCCTTTCTGGCAAAATGCCATCCATCATACGACTCCTTTGAGGTCTATTTTGCAGTCCATACCGTATCAAGGAAAAAGTAGTAGCGGGCGCCCCATCCCGGTTCATACGCACGGATCCGGCAGGTTGTGCGTTCTTCTGATAGCAGGAGTCCACGGAGATGAGTCGGAGGGATTCCTGTTTCTGGAAAAATTCCTGACTGAAATTGATCACGGATCGGTCCGTGTGCCTTCAGGAGTCTCACTGATCTGTGTTCCGCGACTCAATCCCGACGGATGCGTGAAACTCCGGAGGACCAATGAGCATAACGTAGATCTCAACCGGAACCTGCCAACCCGGGATTGGACCGGTGAGTTTGAGAATGTACGATACTATCCAGGGCCTTCCGCAGGAAGTGAGGAGGAGTCCCGCTTCACTGTGGCACTCATGGAGCATCTGGACCCACACCTTATTCTCTCATTGCACAGCTATGAAAAACCCATGATCAATTTCAACGGTGAGTGCGACGATCTCGCAGAGGCCATGAGCAAACTAAATGGATTGCCGGCGAAAGGCGATATCGGTTATCCGACGCCGGGAAGTCTGGGAACCTATGCTGGCTGGGAGAGAAATCTTCCCACCATCACACTGGAAATACTCAGAGGGCAGAGCCCCGAAAATGTGTGGGAAACTCACCTGAGCGGAGTTCTAGCAGCACTTGGCTTTTATCTGGACAACAACCTTCCTCAACGCAAGCAAATCCAGTAACCAGAAGCAAATCATGTTTAGACTGAAATGGAGATGAAAAGATGAGTGAAGCCTTACTACAAAAGACAATCGACGAGATTTACGAAAATCGGGATTTACTGAAAGAACCCGGCCACAGAGACGCCGTTCACCAGGCAATCACACTTCTTAACGACGGAAAGCTCCGTGTCGCTCAACCGATTCAGCAAGGCAAGTGGCAGGTGAATGTCTGGGTCAAAAAGGCAATACTTCTCTACTTTGGCATCACGGACATGAAAGAGATGCACGCCGGTGATCTAACTTTCTACGACAAAATCCCGGTGCGCAACGATCACAAAGAGCGCGG
>JBNLFC010000377.1:0-3791 GCA_050305335.1 Leptospirales bacterium | reverse complement strand
TGGGCAGTCTGGCTCTTCTGGCAGGAGGAGGCGGACTTATGGTGTACGATCGTTACACACGTCAGCCGAATCATTCTACGTTGCGGAGCGATTATAAAACACCAGCCTTCAACGCCAGGGAATCGGAATCCATGGTTCAGGTTCGTGAGGCGGAAGAATACCTGCGGCAGAACTCTCCTGAATCCACGCGCATGGCTATGGAGAAGTTCAACCAGGTGCTGGCAAAGAATGTAAGCAAACGAATCAATGACCTCTCCCGTTTTGGACTGGGGGTATCGCTGGAGCGCCTGAACGAAAAGAATGCGGCTCTGGAACACTATCGAAATTTGAAAAAAAACGGAACCCGGGATCCGGAACTGAGTGATCGCATCGATTATCGTCTGGGAAAACTTCTTCTGGAGTCCAATCGAGAAGAGGAGGGGAAGGCATTGCTGGAGAAAACTCTGGCCAGTACCACTGACAATCATTTAAAGTCGGACATCCACACAGTATTCGGTAACTACTACTTAAAACAAAAAGACCGTAAACGCGCCAGGGAGAACTATATACTTGCCCTTCGTTACAATCCAGACAACCTGGATGCAGAGATACATAAAGGAGAGATCTCCCACAAAGTCCCGAAATTTCAGGCTGGAATGGAATACAGGGACGAGTATTTGATCGGCGCAGAGAAAAGGGCGCCCTCTTTGCAGGGAAACGGCAAAGTTCAGTCCATGAGAGAGCAGAACTACAAAAAAGGCATCGCAGCGTTTAAAGCAAAGCGCTACGAAGACGCTCTTGGTCATTTCAGGAAAGTGATCGGCGCATATCCTGACTCTGATCTTACTGAAAAAGCTCTCTACTGGAGTGGAGAAAGTTATGAGTGGCTGAAAAAATACTCTCCGGCGGCCAGAATGTATAGCCGAACGCTGCATAACGATAACCGATTGATGGACCAGCCTGCTATGATCAAGAGGGGAATACTTTATTACCAGAAAGGAAATCTGGGAAAAGCCATGGATGCCTTTCAACAAGCTGAAGAGGATTTCCCGGATGGCAAGTATACACCCAGAGCAATCGAATGGAGAAAAGAGACAGAGATTCAGATGAGAGATAGGGAACTCTTAAAAAAATACTCCAGAGATGAATCTTCAGATGAACTGGATGAAGACGAAGATTTTGATACGGAGACTGGCGATCCATCGTCCGAAAGCAGTCTGAATCTCTGGAGAAGATTTGCCGAACCTGAATAGAAGTTACCCGGTCCCGGATTGTTGAAGTGAAGGACCGGACCGTTATATGAGAAAGTTTTAAAACAAAAGTCCACTCAGACTCGTCGTAGTGATCACCCCTCACAGACGTTGATATCGTTCCAGTCCATTGTCTCGTAAATGACCCGGGGAATGTCTGTTAGATCGCGTACTGTGTCCCTGAACAGTTCCGCATTCATGCCGTAAACAAGAGTCGGCACAGGGTTGAGAGTATGGGAGTGGTGGTTTAGCTCTTCGAGATTCCCATGGTCTGATGTGACAATGAGAAGATCTTTCCGGGGATTCATAGCCTCGAGAATTCCATCCAGAAACTCTTCCAGTGTACGAATGCACCATCGTGCCATAGCCCAATCCTGGTCATGGCCTGCCTTGTCGGTTAAAAAGAATTCAAAAAGTGATATGTCATTCTTCTGGCTCATATGGACCAGATCGTTGCCTCTTTGCTTTGCGGGAATCACTGGAAATTGCTCTGCCCGTCCGGGGAAAATTTGCCCCAGCACTTCATGGGTAATATCCATAAAAATAGCATTTCCCTCTTTCAGATCGTGAAAGGTGTGAGGAGGCCGGCCTGTTGCAAGCTGGACATGCGTGGAGGCGCTGGCCAATCTGGGATTCAGGGCCATCTTCTCCAGAAACTCCTCACTGTAAGCATTAAGAAAATCGCCCTTGCATCCATGTTCCTCGAAGACTTTGAGGATGCTATGGCTATGGATCACTCTGGCAAGTGTAGGACCGGGGCGACCGGTCAAATGATGTCCCTGGATTTGAGGGCCATTGCAACCTGTCCAGAGCGCTGTTTGTCCTGTGGCAGATTGTGGCAAGCCCAACACACCCAGAGAAGCATCTGTGGGTATTCTATATAGGCCTTCCGGAAAGGCATCTTCCTCCTGGCAGCAGGCAGAACGGAGCAAAGACTTCCCAAAGCGGGCAAACGGATTTGTCTCCGGCTCCTTTTTTCCAATTCCTATTCCGTCGATAAATATATAGAAGATAGCCACGAATCACAGTTCCTGCAGGAGATAACCCTTTTCTCAGGCACCTCCTGAAAGGCAAGGGAACTGCTCTATTTTTTTTATGGGGGAAATTCGTGCAATTACTGATTTTTTTCGTTAAATACCCGTAAAGAGATTGTCTAAAAAAAGATAAGCTGTCTGGATAATTCAGATGATTGGTATAATCCTTTAGAACTCATCTCATAGTCAGGGAGATTTTGAGATGAGTTCTAAACATAAGTGAATCGTGGAAAAATGAAAAAAGGTGCTAAGAGTCACATATCTTCTGCCCCACTGGAACGTCGAATCTCCTCTGACGTTTTAAAAAGGTTCGCCATGCCCGGGGGCGCCCCGGAACCTCCCCCCATCCGGGGACGAATTTTCAATCCAGAATTGAAGGAGATGGCGCGCCAGGTATCTGAACATGGCGGTGGGGATGCTGGTCCGGCTTCCGATGTGCTCTATTCACCTGCTTATACGGTAAAAAGAAGCCTGCCGGATATGGACCAACTCTGGAGCTTTCCCGAGCTGCCTCTCTCCCACCAGGTGTTTCATTCCATGTTGAAGCTCAATGGCAGCGACTCCCTGCAGGCATCTCATTTTATTCCATATATGCGCAGTATGCTCTCCATTACCGGTGCAGATAGCATGGGCTGGCTTCTATACAATCCTACTTTTTTTGCAGCCCACACCTATCTGGACTACGGTTTTGACTCTTATACAAGAGCCAATCTCTATGTGGGACCTGCCGAGTCTATTACATCCAGCATTGGTCGTGGAAGAGTCTTCTCCATGACCGACACTGTCAGTTTCAATATGCATTTTCGAAAACGAATCAGTTCGCACTTTATCGAAAAATATCACTCTGCGGAGCTGGTGGATCTGCGACATTTCAACATGCGAGGTTACCTCCTCCTTTTTTATAGAGCGGAAGTGCCCTCCCGAAGTCGTGAAATGGAAAACAGGTTGGATGGAGCCATTCGAGATCTGGTGCCCTACATAAATCGATTTCGCCAGCAGGTGGACCGGGAAAAGGGAGAGGTTCAACAACATAGCTCATTTGGTCGACTCTATCGCATACTCAAAGGTGCGCTCAAGGAGAGAGGGGAGGATCTGACGATCGCTTACCTCATCTGTCAGAGTCTTATTGAGCAATCTTCCTGGAGGCTTTTGCAGTCGCAGGCCGCGGAAAGTTTTCTTCAATCTTTCGTAGAGGGGGAGCGGGTTGTGACCATTGTTCCTGGAACACTGGCCGCTATTCTCCACACAACCACGGAAGAAGAGTTGAAGATTCACATCGATCGCATAAACGGTACTCTGGGAACAAACTTCACCTGCAAATTCATTGAATTTCCTCAACTCGGTCACAACATCCTCAACTATGTCTATCCGGGCGTACTTCACTGAGATATTCCTGATTCCTCTGCTGGCCACGGGAGTGGCTGCTCAAGAGCAAATATCCTCACCTCATCAACAATACAGGGAAGCGAAATCTGTTTTTGAATCCCGCATTCAGGGCGGCGACAGGGAGGGGGCTCTTCTTGCTTTG
>JBNLFC010000376.1:0-3809 GCA_050305335.1 Leptospirales bacterium | reverse complement strand
ATTCTCCCCGTCACCAGAGTTGTCACCACCTCCAGAGTGAATAGGTTGAGGTGGAGGATATGGATATGCTGGAGGTGGAGGATATAAATATGTTGGAGGAGCATGACCATCCGTCGAACCACCGGCTGTGGGAGGAGGGTATGAATATGCATATTTCCTCCTTACTCGCATGATGATCATCATTTTCTGGATTTACATGAACACTTTTGTGTTCATTCTCGGTTCCACCATCAATTCGGCATTTAAAGAGTTCAGAGAGAACTGAGCGGATTGATTACTTGCGCGTTTACACGACATCGTAGCGATCTGAATTATGAATCATATAACAGTATACTCTGCGATCATATAGATGGCTGATTCCAGCCCGGTAAAATCCGACAATGCGTGACCGCCGTTAAAATATTGTCCACCAATGATCCACTGCAGCCGTTCCACAGGATTGATGGTTAAAATTGGCATAGCCAGCACACCGCCACCCTCAGCTTCATAGACCACAAAGAAATCATAACGTACAAGTCCGGTCAGGTCGCCTCCCACAGATGTGCTCAGGTAATGATGACGTAAAGTCATCGGGTTAATTCGCATCAAATCGTAAACATCACGGTCAAATCCAGCTTCGGATTGGGAAAGCTGGCGAGTAATTCCCAGCAGAGTAAAAGGTTTATCGATCAAGGCTCCTCCGTTGTAAAAATATTGCAAACCTGTACCGAAATACTGGCTAAATGTATAATCAACACCGGCATATGCCTGAACAAATGCACGATTTTCATATCTAAACAAATCGTCGTTCAGAATAAAAAGGTTGGCTCCGTGGGGATCGGTCTGAAACGCAGAATAGTAAATAGCCCCGGCTCGAAACCCGGCTCCTGCATAAGTTCCGTTCCAGTCCACTCCTCCATAAGATCTTCGTGCCTTCCATCCGCCGATCAAAGCTATATCCATTGATTCGGTCAGGGTGGTTTTCAAACGCAAGGCACCATCTTGATAAAGGGAGCTTAGCTGGCCTGTTTTATATCCTGAATCTTTCGATGCGTAACGGATGTATTGATTGATGAGGCTGTCATAAACAGTACCCGTAGCGATGGGTAGCGTCTCCCTGGAAAAACGAATGTCCGGGAAACCATCGGGTGGCAGAATCAGCTCTGTTGTGCGAATAGTTCTCCATGTGTCAGTCCATGAAAGATAATAGTTCCCGCTTTTATGAAAGGAGAGAACTACATCCAGAAAAGTATTACCACTGAAATAGTGAGTCGCGGCAATAGAATCAGATCCTTTTAGTTCGGTATAATCCAGGGTAAAGGGACTCCCTTGATTTACCGGATTGAGCGGATTGAAAAAACGGCCTTCCCCCCAGTTGATCTGCTGTCTGCCGACTTTTACAGTCCAGGTCAGACTTTCATACTTCACCCAGAGCTCCCTGAAATCCAGGCTGTTGAAAGTGTCAGAACCCTCCTCTCCTCTCGACTCCATTTTCCAGATGTCATAGTGGTTGTTATCCAGCCAGAGAGTCGAAAAATCTTCGCTTTTTAAATAGTTGCTGCGATAGGCGGTTGCCCTTCCAGTAGCATGAAGATAAATGGTATGATCGTAGTTCAACGTGCTCTGCACAGTTCCACGTAGATATCCCATTTCATGCCACTTATCAGGACCACGAGACGCATGATAGAAATTTTTAATGAAAACGTGATTCTCCATTCCCCAGGGAGAAGTATCCTCCATACCGAAATTGCCTGCTTCGTTTTCCAGGTTAGTAGCTGAACTTTCCGGAGATGAATCAGGCAAGAGAGCCTCTCCCGCCATCTCTGCTCTGATCCATGGGGGTCCCAATACGGTGAGCAAAAACAACAGCAGAGACATCGTCCATCGATGAGCTTTCACTTTTCAATATCTCCCATCATGCAACTCCACAACCCGGGATGCTTTCTCCATTACGTGTGAATCATGGGTGGAAAAAAGAAAAGTTGTCCCAAAGGTGTGATTCATTTGAATCATATAATCCAGAAGATTCGATGCAGTAACAGAATCTAGATTTGCTGTGGGTTCGTCGGCCAGCACAACGCTGGGAGAACTCACCATAGCCCGGGCCACCGCTACACGCTGTTGTTGTCCACCTGACATTTCAGAAGGATACCGATTCGCAAGCTCTTCAAGGCCCATGATTTTCAGGATTTCCATACACCTGTCTTTGCGTCCCTTTTCAGGAGCGTTTTGCAGAATCAGCAGATATTCAACATTTTCCAGAGCCGTAAAGACCGGTAGTAGATTGTAAGCTTGAAATACAAAGCCCATTCTCCGGAGCCGCAATTTCGATAGCTCCGTTTCCCCCAGATTGCCGATGGAACGCCCCTCAAACACCACCTCTCCGGCAGTGGGACGATCCAGAGCGCCCAAAAGATTCAACAATGTTGTTTTTCCAGAGCCCGAGGGACCTACAAAAGCGGTAAACTCTCCCTTTTTTATCTCTAGATCTATCTCTGATAGAGCCTTGACTAGCACCTCTCCCTGGACATAGTCTCTACCCACTCCACTCAACTTATAAAGTAACTCGTTGTTTTTCTTTCCATTTGCTGTATGATTCATGATTCTTTTTGCCTCCATTGTATAATTCATGACTTTTCCAGATCGAACGCTTCTGAGCCTTTCCAGAGGGATGTGGTTCATATTAATGGAAGTGTATCGCCTCCAATACAGGTATTCTGGCTGCACGATAGGCGGGATAGATACTGCCCACAAGCGCAAAGAGTGACATAGAAACCATTGTGACGATCACATTAGAGATATAGACCAGAGGATAGAGCAAAGTAGGAACGCCCATGGAACGCAACGCATCTCCGAAGAAGGATAGATTGACTCCAGTCCAACCAGTAATAAAAACCGGAGGCAGTGAGATTAATATGCCGAGAACACTGCCCGTCACTCCCAGAAGTAACCCTTCTATGAGAATCATGGTCATCAGATGATGCGGCCGAACACCAATTGCCTTAAGTATACCGAACTCTCGAAAGCGTTCCTGGACAACCATCAACATTGTGTTCACAATTACGAAGGAAGCTCCGGCCATAATGAATGCGAGAAAGATGTAATTGAATGCATCGAAGATCGACAGGTTACTGGCAAGGATCGGGTCCTTCTCCTTCCAGGTAAGACCCAGTGCACCCGCTGGATCCTTTGCCATAACGGCATTCACTTCTTTTTTCAACTCTTGCAAACGCTCCGCATCGACACCGTGGACAACTATCTGGTTCACCTCCCCCTTATGTACCGCGGAAAGCACGGTGTAGAGTAACTCACGGTGCACGTATGCGGAGGTCTTTTCGAAGGTGGAGTCACTGGTATGGAATATGCCAGCTACTCTGAGTGCCAGACGCGTATCCGAAGAGTTGCCGGAACCGCTCTTTTTAGCCTGTTCCTCTTCTTCCACGCTCTGGATCACAGTAAGAATTACCAGATCTCCCGGATTAACGTTTAATTTTTTGGCAAGATCATGTCCCAGTACGATTTCCGGATCGTCAGGATTGAATTCATCGCTCAACCACTGCCCGCTTCCACTCTCGGAGTTTATGATCTCCTTGATGGGACTGACCGATGCTTCCCGGGCAGGGATTACTCCCATAAGCGAAATACCACGTGATCCCGACACGACGGAGAGATCAGCACTGGTGATCAGGGCGTCACGCACAAGACGATCGCTGACCCCGTTCACAGAAGTAATTTTCTGCAATTCATTTATAGTATCGGGCAACGTGTAGAAATTCTGACTATCTCCTTCAACTATCTTTTCTATAATCACATGAGAAAGCCTGAGCCCG